>NZ_JAVWUP010000027.1:0-26843 GCF_036667095.1 Gordonibacter sp.
TTCTAGCGGCCTTGTATTACGCGAGTGTCCAGGAAACGGGTCAGGAATATGCCCTATTCTTCGGATGCCTTGCTCCGCTCAAGCGCCGCTAGGGCTTGTTGCATGCGAACTGCCGGGCTGCGCCCATCCTCACGACACCCGCACAAAGCCGGATGAAAGCCTTACCACTCGGCTTGGTGCAGGTGGCGCACTTCGTTCTTTGCGAAGATGACTCCGCCCAGCGAACCGCACGCCGTGCGGCAGGTACGCCGAAGCAAGCAAGCTTGCAATCGGCAAGCGATTCATCGAGAAAGGGTTATCATGGGTAACCGAGCAACCATCACCACCGAGAAGCACGACCTGGCGCTATACCTGCATTGGAACGGCGGACGCGATAGTGTGGAGGCGTTTCTGGAGTACTGCGCACTGCGCGGTTTCCGCTCCCCAGAATCCGATAGCTATGGATGGGCCCGCCTTGCGCAGGTGGCGTGCAACTTCTTCGGGGCGGAAGACTCCTCGCGTTTCGGCGACATTCGATCAAGTGGCCCAAGAATTTCTTGAGCAGCGAGAAGCCAATCCTGATGTTGCAAAACGCACGTCAGACACCAATAGAACGCATATCAACAAAGTAAGCTCGTTTATCGGCAACGACCCCATTCGCTCGAAGACTCCTGACGATATACAAAACCTGCTGAATGATTTACGCAATCCCGATCACCCCCTCAATAATGGTAAAGGAGCGAGCGGAACGTATGCAGAGAAGGTCTATGCAACCCTCAAGCAAATATTTGATTTCGCTCTAAAAAGGGGATACGTCAAAGAAAATGTCGTGAAGAGCGACGAGGTGGCTGCCCCGCAACGCGACACAGCATTCAACAGGCTTGGTTCAAAGAAAACCAGTTACGTTGGTCAAAGAAGCATCCTATATGCCACAGCAGAAACGCAAAGCATATCCTCTCGTCAACCTATGAGCGATGGTGGCGACAGAACAGATGTCGACTTAGAGTACCCGACTTTGCCACCATACACACCATGAGGCACACCTTCTCAACGTTGCTCATCGTGTATTGTGGGGCAGATACATCTACGGTTCAAGCGCTCACCGGACACGAGAAGCCTGATGTCCTGCTGGAAATCTACACCCATACACACCAGGGCGCGAAACTAGCAGCCATGACAAAACTTCAAGACTTTCTGTTTCCTTATGACGGCACGCAGAATTGCCGCCACTGCAAACACTGGTGCCCAGCCCCGGACGGTATGCAGGAAAAAGGTGTCTGCTGGGAAAGCGGTAGCGCGGTGTTAGTCATATGCTCCGCAGATCAGGAATGCAACATAGAGAAGTTTGACCTCAAACCTGCTGCGTAACTTCTTCCAATTTTAGCCAAAGTTTGTCAAGAGTCAGCAAGATCATGTAATGCGTTCGGCTCTTTTTCGGCTCTACATCAATTTATTTTGCTATGAAAAATAAAAGCAGGGCAAAAGTTTTTCACTTCTGACCTGCTATAAATTTTGGTCGCGGGGACAGGATTTGAACCTATGACCTCCGGGTTATGAGAATACGTTTTCGCCTCACGCTTATGGCTGGTCAATGGTACTTTACCACACCGAAAGCCCAGTGTTTATGTGAAAATTATTGATTGAAACCAATGCATCTTGACGGAGGAGTACCAAAACGACGCAAAAGCCCCGCTTGCGTTTCTAAGAGTTTCTTACATTGCTTGCAGCAACGGCAAATTGATTGAAGTAGCGTTCAAGTGAGCTTGCGTTTTCATCAAAAATGTCCCCATCAAACAGCTTCCTGAATTCGCTTTGGGCTATTTGAACCTCAAAAAGCCGCGGCGACCGCTCGAAAGCAAGCTGCGCTTGTGTGGCATCGAATAAATCATACGCACGCATAAGCGCCATATTCCGACGTTTTTCGTTACCTTTTCGCTGGGCTTGAATCGACCGCCCAACTTCCGCTCCGATGTTCGCCATCTGCTCGCAAAAACCAAGTTGTGACCAACGTTCTCTGTCTATACGATAGCTAGGCACAAACAACTCCTTCAATAATGTGGCAAATATCCGTACGAACACCTTCATCCTCAACGTCACGAGAATTATTGCCCTGCGCCGGACGAATGTTGATCATGGAGTCAAACTCGATAAAGTCTTCATCACCGTAGCTATCGGGATAGAGGTTAATGCCCCATAAATCCGATTGTGCAGAACCTGTTTCGAGCAAGTATTGTTCCTCATCGTAATGAAGCTCGGCATCAACTACAACAATACCCAAACGAATGTCCACAACGGCTTTCACAAGAGAGCCATACATGTGCGAGGCCATTTCCTCTAATTCTTCGATACTGATTGATTCGACTTGTTTCAATGGTGGTCTCCCATCCGCCAACGCACAGCACTTACTAGATTCAAATAATAACGAGAAGCACGTTTGACCGCCGATCTTCAGGCGCAAACGCATGCTTCCACACTCGCAAACCAACGGTATTTTACCACCCCTCGCATCCACACACAGCCTTCAATATGCTCATAGCAAGGGGCGTGGATACGGAAAAGTTACTTCAAGCTTCAACGTCGTTACCACTCAACAAACCCCAAAGAGTGTTCGCCGCCTCTCGATCTTTGGCTCTTATCACGTGCGTGTAAGTGTTCAGAGTCAGTGACACGTCGGCATGGCCTAGCCTCCCTTGAACGGTTTTGAGCCAAAAAATCATGCCTCCTGCTTTCTTTTCTGCCCTCGCTCTACGACTTGCCGCTACAGCGCAGTATCCCACTGTAGTGCCTTTGTCATTACTGAACCATTCTTGAATCGATGCAGATCATGAATGCTTTAAAACAAGAATAGCAAAGGTCGCAAAGCGCAGTGAGTACAAAAACCGTACCAAATAAGGAGGAATCGCCCCTAAACACAAAAAAGGTCGAAAGCATTTTCAGCTTCCGACCTATAAATTTTGGTCGCGGGGACAGGATTTGAACCTATGACCTCCGGGTTATGAGCCCGGCGAGCTACCAGACTGCTCCACCCCGCACTATGGTGCCAACTTGCATCCATTCGATATATCAAGAACAGGAAAAGCGGCAAGTGAAGATATTACCCTTGCCGCGAGGTCAACACAAGCAATTTCTCCTTCTTCACATAATATGCACAATCTTTAGGCACTTTTAGGCACTCGCGAAGAGAGGCCGGCTGCCTTCTTCAGAAGACCGTCAAGTTAGACATACTGGCTAATGCACCGACGACGAAGGTGCAGTACAATCGATTGTGCAGCAAGAGGAAAACGAAGGAGTACCGGAACTATGGCCGTTATCGACATGCATGCCCACATCTATCCCGACAAGATAGCCGAGCGCGCCGTCGATGCCGTCGGCGACTTCTACCTGGTTGGTATGTACGGGAAGGGCACGGCCACGCACTTGCTTTCCTCGCAGGAGCGCTCCCCTCTTACGCACTTCGTCGTGCACTCCGTAGCCACGAAGCCGGGCGGCGTTGCCACCATCAACAACTTCATTGCCGAGCAATGCCAGCAGCACCCCGAGTTTATGGGGTTCATGGCCATGCACCAAGACCTGGAGGACCCTGAAGCCGAAATCGAGCGCGCCATCGGCCTAGGGCTGCGCGGTATGAAGCTGCACCCCGACACGCAGAAGGTCGACATGGACGACCCTCGGCTCATGAATATCTACGAGATCATCGCGGGGCGGCTCCCGCTTATCGTGCACACCGGCGACTATCGCACCGACTTCTCGCATCCACGCCGCCTGAAGAACATCCTGCACACCTTCCCCGACCTGGTAGTGGACGCAGCGCACTACGGCGGCTGGTCAATGCCTGAAATCGGCTACGACCTACTGCACGACGAGAACGTGTTTATCGACGTGTCCAGCTCCATGATGTACTTGGGCAATCGGCGGGCGAAGGAGCTTGTGGACATGTGGGGCACCGACCGCGTCATGTTCGGGTCGGACTTCCCCATGTGGGACCCCGTGCACGAATACGACACGTTCACCTCGCTCGGATTCACCGACGATCAGCTGGAGAACATGCTTTGGCACAACGCCGAGCGGTTCATGGGGATTAAGGTCTCTTAAACTGCGCCACCCGCTTAAAAAGCGCCGAGGCAACTTCCTCGGCGCTTCTCGTTTTGGAACGTTTTTGCAGCTCTGCAAGCAGGATGGAACGTTACTTGCCGTTCTCTACGGCTTTCTCCGCATGTTCGACAATCACGCGGATCTTGTCGATGCGGTGACGGTCCATGTCGAGTACGGTGAACGTAGCCTTATCGCCGTCGTCTTCCACCGTCACCGTATCCCCCTCGTTGGGGATGCGGTCAAACAACGACAACAGCAGACCGCCCGCCGTCTCGCATTCCTCGGCCTCTACCGGCTTGAAGCCGATAAGCTCTTCCACCTCGCCAACCGGCATGGAGCCGTCAACCAGCAGGCTACCGTCCTCCAACTCGACAACGCCGTGGCTTTCGCCGTGCTGGTACTCGTCGTCGATGCGGCCGACGATCTGCTCCATGATATCGCTCATGGTAACGATACCCGACGTACCGCCGTGCTCGTCGATAACCACGGCAATCTTCGTGCGCTTTTCCTGCAACGTCTGCAGCAGCTTCGCGATAGCAATACCTTCAGGTACGGCCTGAATCGTACGGATACGCAGATCGTCGAGCGTGCTTTCCGCCGGCATGGTGTAGAGGTCCTTCACATGCACAAACCCAACGATGCGATCCTTGCTGCCGCGGCACACCGGATAACGCGTGTACTTGTACTGCCTGATCAAATCCATGTTCTCTTCGAGTGAATCCTCCAAGTCCAAGCAGATCACGTCGGTACGCGGCGTCATGATGGCCTCGGCGTCCTTGTCGCCCAGATCAAAGATGTTGTCCACGTACTCGTTCTGCTCAGGATCGATGAGTCCGCTTTCGGTGCTCTCGTCGATGAGCAGCTTGATCTCCTCGTCGGTGTACACCTCGTGCTCGTTGGCAATATCGTGTCCCAGCAGCTTCATCACGCCGTTCGTAATGGAGTTGAACAGCCACATGACGGGATACGTAATGCGATAGAACCACACCAGCGGCGTGGCGGTGAGCAGGGCCCAGCGCTCCGTAGAGAAGATGGCAAGCGACTTAGGAATCAGCTCGCCTACCACGATGTGCAACGCCGTAATGATGATGAAGCCCACGGCTATGGCGATGGCATGGATGGCCGCCTCGGGCAGCCCGAGCGCCGAAAGCAGCGGCGAGATAAGCGTCGACACCGCCGGCTCGCCCAACCAGCCAAGCGCAAGCGAAGCCAGCGTGATACCCAATTGGCAGGCAGAGAGGTAGGCATTGACGTTTTCTGCAACGATTTTGGTGTATTTAGCGCCGGAGCGTCCCTCGTCAACGAGGATTTCCACCTGGGATTTGCGAATGCGCACCAGCGCGAATTCGGCAACAACAAAAAATGCATTCATGAGCAGGAAGAACAGGACAAGTACAAGGCTTAACGCAACGGGCATTAAAGCTGGTCTCCTTAGGTTTTACTGTCAATGTCTGCGCAGGTGGCAACAAATACTACCTGCAACGCAGCAGCTTTATTCTGTCCTTGTAATTTGTACCATCCTACGGGTTCCCCTGCGCGAAAAACTACTCTTTATACAGAAGTACGCACCTTTGCCACACGCCCACGGTGCAACATAGCGGAAACGTAAGCGAAAGCAAAGGCGCATCCCGTCCCGTCCTTCGCTCTAGATCACGACCTGTCCGCTGACAAGGAGAAACAGCGACACGGCCGCGGCCACCAGGATAACGACCACCACCACCTTGTCCACCGTGCTCTTCAAGTACTGCTCGCCACGTTCTTTCTTGCCCTTGATGTACATGAGGATACCCGGCGCATACAGAAGCGACATGAGGGTGAGTCCCACCGAGCCCGATGCCCATGCCAAGAAGAAGCTGTACACCACGCCGAAGATGCCGAAGATGCGCCACAGCACGATGCTGCCGCCGATCTTGCCCTTGAACAAGCCCGGCTCTGTGAACGTGAGCTTGGCGAAGTACGCCGCCGAAAGCAAGTACGGCAGCAGAATCATGCCAGCCGACAGCGTATAGAAGAACTGATACGAGCTGTCGGAGAACAGCATGGCGATAAGGAACACCTCGATGATGATGTTCGTAACGACGAGCGTAACGATAGGGGCACCCTTCTTGTTCGTCTTGGCGAACGCCTTGATGAACACGCCCTGCTCGGCCGCCTCGTACGGCGACTCGCTCGAAAGCACGGTATAGCCCAGCATAGCGCCCACCAGAGATAGCACCACGCCGCAGTTGATAAGGATGGCACCCCACTGCCCTACCGCCACCTCCATAACGCCGGCCAGCGCCGGGTTCTCCAGCTCGGCCAGCTGCGACAGCGGCATAACGCCCATGGACAGCACGCTGACCAGCAGGTAGATAGTCAGCACGCACACGAACGCGATAATGGTGGCCTTGCCTACGTCCTTGCTGTGCTTAGCGCGCCCCGAAATGGCCACAGCACCCTCGATGCCCACGAACACCCAGATAGTGATCATCATAGTGCTGCTCACCTGGTCGAAGAACGGCAGGCCCGGCTCAGCCCCCGTCGTGAGGTTCGCCATAAAAATGCCAAAATCGAATTTCTGCAAGAAGATGATGACGATGATAGCCACAAAAATGGGTACGATCTTGCTGATGGTGATGATAGCGTTCACGCCGGTGACTTCTTTTACACCGCGCGACACGAGGAACACGTAGAACCAGATGAGGCAACTCGCCCCGATGACCGATGCCAGGTTGGTGCCACCGCCGAAGATGGGGAAGAAGTACGCCAGTGCTCCGAACAGAAGCGCTGAGAAGCTCACCGTGCACAGAAGCGCACTGATCCAGTAGCCCCACGCGCTGTTGAATCCGAGAAAGTCGCCGAATCCGGTGCTCGCATAGCTGTAGATACCGCCCCGAAGGTTAGGCTTGACACGCGAAAGCGCGAAGAATGTCATAACCAGGCACAATACGCCGATGCCGGAAATGCTCCATGCCGTGAGGATGGCCGCACCGCTCGCCCCGCCAGCTGCTTGGTCGCCCGCCAGCGTGAACACGCCGCCGCCGATAATGAGCGTGATAACCGTGGTTACGAGGCGGAAGATACCCAGGCCCCCATGAGGCTGCGCGATACCCGGCGAATCACCCGCATTCGAGTCGGTCGCCAGATCGCCCCCCGACGTCGACAGTGGGGCGGCGGAGGCCGAAGCCTGCGTCGTCGATGCGGATTGGTGCGATACGGATTGGTGCGATGCGGAAGCGCTCATAGGACCACCGTTCCTCGACGGGTTTACCGCTCCATAATACCCTACCCGCGCAGCTAGGCTCGCCTCTTTCTCTGATGTTTTGATTCTGATTATTGCTCGCAGTTTGAATTCTTTATTGCAGCCAAACGAGAGGGCAGCCCCCTGCGCCCTCAGAAGCTAACGAGCAGCAACCATACTTTCCACCAGCACCGATGAGAGAGCGACACGGTTCAAATCGCAGCCTAGGCCGTACTCGTAACCACTACGACCAAGCGTGACCAGACCACGCTCCACCGTGTAGGGAGGATCGGTCACCTCGGTGGCAAAATAGCGTGCCGTAGCGCCGATATCACCAGGAGCATCGATACCTGGCAGCGTCTCAAAGGCGGCATGCAGGCGCTTGGACACGCCCGTGTCGTACATGCCCCCCATCCACACGGACAGG
Source organism: Gordonibacter sp. (assembly GCF_036667095.1). Taxonomy (NCBI): domain Bacteria; kingdom Bacillati; phylum Actinomycetota; class Coriobacteriia; order Eggerthellales; family Eggerthellaceae; genus Gordonibacter; species Gordonibacter sp. The sequence goes on from NZ_JAVWUP010000027.1 coordinate 7,719, forward strand.
CCGCGTGATTGCGCCAAACGAAGGAAGTCCAGCGACGGCTGCACGCCGCCCATCTTAGCGATCTTGAGGGCATAACAGCGCAGCTCGGGATACTGCAACGCACGAGCCAAGTCGTGAGGACGTGCAATGGATTCATCGAGGCAGAGAGGTGTACTCAACGTACGCTGCAACCGCGCCAAACGCGCAAAGAGGTCGGCAGGGCCTACCGTGGGGGCGCAACGCGCATCCAGCGGCTCTTCGATCCAGGCGGCACCGCACCCATCCAAAACCCGCAACTCGTCCAAGTCGCGCTCCATAAAGCTCTGGTTGGCATCGAGTGTGAGCATGGTCTGGGGGAACGCCTCCCGTACGGCGCACACGGCCGGTGCCGACCCGGGGGCTACCTTCAGCTTCACCCGCCGATAGCCCGCTTCGACGCAGCGGCGCACCGCCTCGACGGTATCTCGGGGCGAGCCTATACCCACCACGGCACCAGCAGGAACAGCCACCGTCGGGGAAGCTGCGGCGGAAGTGCGGGGGGCCTTCCCCTTCCCCGCAGTTTCCTTACCCACACCGTCCTCGTTGGCTTGACCGCCGATCAGCTGCCAAAGCGGCTTGCCGACGATCTTGCCGTACAGATCCCAAAGCGCCGGCTCCAGCGCGCCTTGGGCCAACGGGAAGCCTGCGGCCTCGGCGCACCGGGCAAACGAAGCGCCCACCTCGGAAGGATGCAGGTACACCTCGCTCAACACCACGGGGGCCAGCACCTCCTTCAGCACGCGTTCATCCTGGTCCAATGTTTCGGGCAGGTACCAATCGGTCTCGAATGCCACGCACTCTCCCAGACCGGTGCGTCCGGCATGGTCCTGCACTTCGACGAGGATCGATTCGCGGCTGCGCAGCAGGCCTTTCGCCATCTTGAACGGCTGGATGAACGGCAGGCGTATACGGTGCAGGGTGATGCGCGTCACTTCGATACGCTTGTCGTACAACGCCTCAAGAGCGGAGCGATCCACCTTTCCTACACCCGTGCGCGGGAACCGGTCCAGCACGCAGATACAACGGGGCTGATAGAGCTTCGACAGGCGCGGAGCCAGGCTCGTACGCACCGAGGCCGAGAACTGCTGGGGCGTAAGCTGCCCGTGTGCCGCCGAGGCAGAGGGAGCAGACAACGCCTGCGAATGCGTTTGAGGTACAGCATCATCGTATGCACGCTCGACAAAGGCCACGGGGCGGCGGCCCCATTGAGGATCGGGAACGCCGAACACGTAGGCATCGGCAATACCGGGGATGCGCACCAGCTTGTCGTGGATCTCGGCCGGATAGACGTTCTCGCCACCCGACACGAACATGTCGGCCGTACGTTCCTTCACGTACAACCGACCGTTCGCCAGCGCGGCCGTGTCTCCGGTAAGGAACAGCCCGTCCACCGTGTAGGCCGCGCGGGCGTTCAAGTAGCCCCCGAACACTCCGGGGCCTTTCACGGCCAGCCGACCGAACCCTTGGGCATCGGGGTCCACAATACGCGCCTCATAGCCGGGCAGCAGGCGCAAGCCACCGTCAAACGAAGAGGTGACCTGGGCATGCGCCATCTGGCTGGAAGTCTCCGTCATGCCATAGCTTACGTACACGCGCGCACCTGCCATTTTCGCTTGCGCGAGCGTCTGGGGATTGGCAGCACTTCCCCCCAACAGAATACAGCGGTACTGCCGCAGCACGCCTGAATCGTCCGCGACAAGCAGATCCTGCAGCATCTTGTCCACCACCGAAATGTGCGTGGCGCGCACGCGCCCCGCATCGGACAGCAGGCGCTTCGCATCGAAGTGCCGATACAGCACAAATTGCGATCCCGCCAAGAAGCTGCGCACGATCACCTGGAATCCGCCTACATGGCAAAGGGGCAAAGCCGCCTGCCACACCCCGCCGTCCGAGCCGCACAGCGTAGCGTTCGACGCCTCTGCAGCGCCGCAAAGCTGGGACCACGCCAAAGACACGGCCTTCGCCTTACCGGTAGAGCCCGAGGTGAACATGATCAGCGCGCGGTTTTTCGCATCGAACACATGCGCAGAACGCTCAGCGAAGTGGATGACCTCCTCCAAGGCATCCTGACGCTGCGTCTCGTCGCGGCGACGACGCGTGGCGCGCTGCGACGAAGCGCGTCCCAAACCGCGTGAGGAACGCGGCTCGGCAACAGCGGCCGCCGTACGGGCCATGAAGCTGGGGCGCGTGGCACGGGACGTTGCCGAATCGGCACGGTCCTCGCCTGCCAGCAAAGCAATCGCTCGATCGAACAGCGCCTGAGCCGCATCTTCGTCAACGCGGAAGGATACCCGCACGTCGGGACAGCGCTCCAATTCCAGAAGGCGCGTCAGCTTCTCGCCGGGCGTCAGGCGGTTGTTCATGGCTACCAGGGTGAAGCTGCCGTAGGCCGCAGCCAGAATGAGCAGCACATACAGCGAACAGTTCGGCAAGTCCACGGCTACGCAGTCGCCGCGTTGCACCCCGCGCGCCTGCAGGTGACGAGCCAACGCGGCAGCCAGCATGCGAACCTCGCGATACGAGTACGAGGTCTCGCAGCCCACTTCATCAACGTACGTGAAACACGTACGTTGCGGGTATCGGCGCACCATGCTTTCAAACGCGCTGATCATCGGTTAGCTGATCCTGCCTCCTGCCGTTTACCTGCAGAGTATTCGTCTGCATAACTGCCGGTTTTGCTTGCGGGCATGCACGTTGGAGACGCAATCCATGCCTACCTAGGCACGTGCGTTCCGCTGCGCGAAAACGCCCGATGGGTACTTTAAGGGAACTTCGGGAACTGGGTGAAATCGGGAGCGCGCTTCTCCTTGAAGGCGTCGCGGCCCTCTTTCGCCTCGTCGGTGGTGTAATACAGAAGCGTCGCATCGCCTGCTAGCTGCTGGATGCCGGCCAAGCCATCGGTTGCCGCGTTGAACGAGGCCTTCATGAAGCGCAAAGCCGTGGGAGAGAGCTGCAGCATCTCGCGCGCCCAGCTGACGCATTCCGCCTCCAGCTCGTCAAAAGGCACGACCTTGTTCACCAGGCCCATATCCAACGCGTCGGCGGCCGAATACTGGCGGCAGAGGTACCAGATCTCGCGCGCCTTCTTCTGGCCCACGATATCGGCCAAATAGCCCGCGCCGTAACCGGCATCAAAACTGCCCACTTTGGGGCCGGTCTGGCCGAACTTGGCCGTGTCGGCTGCAAGCGACAGATCGCATAGGATGTGCAGGATGTGGCCGCCGCCGATAGCGTAGCCGTTGACCATGGCGATGACGGGTTTGGGCACCACGCGGATGAGCCGCTGCAAGTCCAGCACGTTCAGGCGCGGGATGTTGTCCTCTCCCACGTAGCCGCCGTTCCCGCGAATCTTCTGGTCGCCGCCGGAGCAGAACGCCTCGTCCTCATGGCGGCCACCATGGTTAGCGCCGGTGAGGATGATGACGCCGATTTCCGCATCGTCTCGCGCAACCGTGAACGCATCGTACATCTCGTTGACCGTGAGGGGCGTGAACGCATTACGACGCTCAGGGCGATTGATGGTAATCTTGGCGATGCCGTCGCACGTCTCGTACCTGATCTCGCGGTACGCTTTGCCCGATTGCCACGCAACGTCGCTCATGGCCGTCCTTTCAGGGGCGCCCGGATGGCCGGCGACGCCGATAGGGGGAGGTGATTCGAAGGTATACCACGTATAGTACCGCGTTGCGGCAGCGTGCGGGCATAACCGCAGAAGAATTCCGAAAATCGGCATGTCTCGATAGCTGAAGAAGCTGAAGAAACAAAAGGGCGGCCCGTCCGCTGTGTCGGTTTGGTTTTTGCCAGGCTTCTGCTTGGCTTCTGCTTGGCTTCTGCAGTTTCGCTGCTCGCACCTTGCGGGGGTTTTGCTCGGGTGGTTGGGCTGATTATTCAGCCTCAAGAGCTCCCGCGAGCCGTGGCTTACCGGAGATTTGCTAGAAAGTCGCTGATGGCGGCGCAGAAGCGTTCGGGGGCCTCGAGATGCACGTTGTGTCCCGCACCCTCGACGATGCGCACTGCGCAGACGCCTTCGGCCCGCAGGTCTTGGGCGATTTCGCGATACGTGCGATCGCGGCCGCCCGCCAGGTAGAGCACCGGGGCCGGGAAACAAGCTAGGCTCGACAGCGTTTCCGCACGTAGCGGCATCGCGTGCTGCCCCGCGCCCTCAAACGAACGCGCCAAGGCTTCGGCATCGTTGGACAGACGGCCACGGCGGATGCGCTGTTGGGTGGAAACGGGCAACTCGCCTTGGGTGACGAACAGGGGCAAGCGCGCCCAATCGTCCATGAACGCCTCAAGGCCCTCCGAACGCAGACGTGCGGCATGGCAGGCGTCGCGAGCTGCCGCCTGCGCACGCTCCCCTTCGTCGACGGGTCCGAGCCCTGCGCTCTCCAACACCAGCGCAGCAAACGGGCGGGCGTCGCGCTGCGCAGCCGCCAAAGCCACACGCCCTCCCATCGAATAGCCCACGACCGGCACAGCCGGCACACCTACGCCACCCGCAAGGTGCTCGAGGAACGCGCAGGTTGCCGCCGCTGCCTCGTCTAAGCGGTACCGGCGTGCATCCAGGGGCCGATCACTGCAACCGTGACCAACTAAATCGAGCGCCACCACCGGGCGCGTGCGCGCCAGACACGGTGCAACTTCGTCCCACGACGAGGCGCTCTGTGCAAACCCATGCAGCAGCACGAGCGGCGCGACCCCGGATCGCAAGGTACCCCACGTCATCGAGCCGTACGTCACGCCACGGAAAACGAAACGGCCTTCCTCGAGCTCAGGGTCTACGTGATCGCGTCGCATGCGCTACCAATACTTCCGATAGCGCTCTTTCAGGCCCTCCAGCGGAACGCCCACCTCGATCAGCGAGATGCCGGGAGTTCCCAGCAGGTTCCGGTAGGCCTCCTCGAAGGCGGGAACCGTCTCTGCACAGCGATACGGCACACCGAAGGCTTGCGCGGCAGCGGCAAAATCGACGTCTTGCGGTGTGAGGAACAGCCGCTCGAAGTAGGGGTCGCTCGATTGCTGCGGCAGCATGTCAAAGATAGCGCCGCCGTTGTTGTTCAGCAGCACGATGACGATGCTGGCTGCCGGGCGTCCTTGCTCGCGCTGCACGCGCAGCTCGCGCTGCAAAGCCAGCGCGTTCAGGTCGTGCAGCAGAGACAGGTCGCCGATGAGCAGCGTAGTCTGCTCGAAATGCTGCGCCGCCCCCAAAGCAGACGATACCGTCCCGTCGATACCGTTCAGACCTCGATTGCACAGCACGACCAAGCGCTTGTCGCTTTTCAGATAGAACGTGTCCAGCGCGCGGATGCTCATCGAGTTGCCCGCGAACAGACACGACCCGGCAGGGGCCAGCTCGACTACCCGACTCACAAACGAGCCCTCGAAGCCGTTCTCGACGGCATCGGCCTGCACAATGCGCGCACGCGCGGCATCGTTGGCAGCAATCCACGACTGCGTGAGGGTACGCTGCGCTTCCGTGTCCGTATGAGCGAAACGAAAGGAGCGCACGAAGCTCGCAGGCGCACAGGCCACAAACACAGCGGTGGCAGCATTAAAGTCGCGCGTCTCGAGCGGGTCGACCACAATCGTGAGCGGGCGGGCGGCAGCGAGCGCCGAGGTAGCGCGCTTCGACACCGGATAGCGCCCGAATCTGATGACCGCATCCGGAGAGGGAGGCTCGCCTTCCGAACCGAACACCGAGTCGTAGTTGTCGATCACATACGGGTCATCAATGCCCCGCAAACCCGACAGAGGATCGGCAAGAAGCGGGAGTTCGTTGGACCGGGCCCACAAAACCAGGTTGCGTGCCTCCCTTTCGGTATGCACGCTCCCCTCGCCAGCCAGCACGACCGTACGACAGCCCCGCAGCACCTCGGCAAGGCGGTCCCCGCCGTCATCAAGTCGTAGGTGGGTATGAACGCGCGGCAGCGCAGTCGCCTCCTGGGCAACGCGCGCCGTCTCGAACAGCCCGGCAACCGTCAGATCGGGCTTCAGCGGCTCGTCAAAGGGGAAGTTCAGGTGCACAGGGCCGCCTTCGCACGCACCAGCAAGGCGAATCGGCGCAGCCTCCATTCCTCCCGCGCATCCACCCCGCAGCGCCGCTTCAGAACTCTCAGCATCATTTACCGCCTCCACCCCGAACGGCATTGCAGCGATACACGCCTCGCGCGCCGCCTGGCGGGCGAAGGCTGCGGCGGCCTTGCCTGCCGCAGGCAGCGGCATCTGGCGGAAGGCACGCACATGATCGCCGAAAGCCTTCAGCTGGTCGCACGTTTGCGGGGCACCCAAGCCCTGCAAACGCGGCGGACGGTCGCCGGTCAGTACCAGCAGGGGAACCCGCGACGATGCAGCCTCCATCACCGCCGGATAGTAGTTCGCCACGGCCGTCCCCGACGTGCAGATAAGCGCCGCCGGGCGACCGCTCGCTTTCGCCAGACCCAAGGCGAAGAAGGCAGCCCCGCGCTCGTCTACGTCCACAAACAGCCGCAGCCGCTCGGGAAAGCGGCGCGACAGCTCGTAGGCGCACATCGCCAGCGGCGTGGAGCGCGACCCGGGGCTCACCACCACCTCGCGCACGCCCCAACGGACAAGCTCGTCGAAGAAGGCACCGAGGAACAGGGCCGTATGAACGGGCAACTCTTCGGCCCGCTTCGCGTCGGCGGCTTCGGGGCAATCGCCCAACTCCGCCCCTGCCGCAGCGCTCCCGCTCGGGGATACAATTTGCCGCCCTAACAACGCATCGCCCATAGCCCTATGCGCTCCTCTCGTCGCCCACGACCCCGCCGCCGTCGAACGCGCTCAGAATCGTTTTCAGCTTCATGCCTATCTCGTCGTACTCGTCATCGGCCACACTGCCAGCCACAATGCCGCAGCCGGCATACACCCAGCCTATTTCGCCGTCGAACACGCCCGTGCGCAGCGCCACGGAGAACGCACCGTCGCCGTCGCCGTCCACATAGCCGCAGGCACCCGCGAAGAAGCCGCGATTGTACGTTTCAATGGAACGCAGCAGCATCTTCGCCTCGCCCACCGGCGTGCCCGCTACGGCAGGAGTCGGATGTAAGTCGCCCTTCATCTCCCATAAATCGACGCCTTCCAGGATGTGCGCCCTGGCCGGCGTGTGCAGGTGCTGCACGTGCGTCAGCGGCAGAATGCCTGGCTCAGAGGGCACATCAACGTCGTAGCACGTGCGATTGAACACCTCACGGATAAACTGCACCACGTAATCGTGCTCGGCGCGGTTCTTCGCATCGGCCATCAGCCCATCGGCCAACCGCACGCGATCCTCCTCCGTCGAGCCCGCCGGGCACGTGCCCGCCAGGCACATGCTCTCTACGTTGCTGCCGTGCTTGCGCACCAACAGCTCGGGCGTGCATCCGCAGAAGAACACGTCGGCATAGCGGTACAGCAGCACCGTACCCCGCGCATCGCCGTCGATCAAGTTCACTAGCAGGTCTTTCGACGAGAAGGGCTTCTCGGCAACCAGCTTCTGACGCCGCGACAACACTACCTTGCCCACGCGTCCGCCCTCGATGGCCGCAAGCCCCGTCCCTACCGCTTCGCGCCACGCCTCGCGGGAATCAGATTCCAGCGTATACGGAACCTCTTCGCGCTGCCGCGGCGGTGCAGCCAGCGCTTGGCGAGCGAACCGGGCAACGCGACCGGCATACACCGGCCCCAGCGAGTTCACCTGCAAGAGCCTGCCGCGTTCGTTCTCAATAAGAACCACTTCCGGCAGCATGAACCGCAAGCGAGGAAATGCCTCGAACAGCTCGTCGGTAGGAGCCGGATTCTCCGCATCGAAGCGGTTGAACGAGAAAAACACGGGCGGTTGGGCCACCTCGCCCTCTCGCTCGTATTCCACTTCGTCGAGCGTCGGCAGCGCAATGCAGCGCCCCAGCCCCAGGTAGCGACACGCACGCGCTTTGTCGTAATAAACGAACTGATCGGTGAAGCCCTTCTGAAGCGAGCAGAATGCATCAACGATATCGGCCTCAATGGGCTGAGAAAGCGAGAAAATTTTCGTCATACCTACCTACCGAGCGTTGTCTTCAACACGGTGATCTTCACCTTGTTCATATGCGCCTCCGTCCGCGCCGTCTGCCCCGACGCGTCGAATCGTTAACAAATATACGAGTGCAACGCATTCTAGCACGACACTCTTTATACTGGCCGACAGGCAGCTCCCTGCGTGCACACATGGAAGGGGTGGTTTTGTGGTAGTGGTGGAACATGGCTCCCAGAGTGGCAGCTCCCTGCATGCGCACATGGAAGGAGTGGTCGAAGGCACCACTCGCTGCCCCCGCTGCACCGCCGAGCTGTCCGAACCGGTCCAGCCCCTCTAGGCGCTCTCGACAGGGATCGACGGCACGTTCTCTTCGGTAGAGAACATCTTCTCCTGCTTGGCCACGAATGCCTTCAGGTCGCCCTCGGAATGCAAGTCGAGCTTCCCATACAGGTTATGCAAATGGGTCTTGATGGTGTTGGGCGTGATGAACAGGTCCTCGGAAATAGCCTTGCGCGTCTTTCCCACCACGATGCTGTGCATGATCTCGAGCTCGCGCTGTGTCAGGCCGAAATCCTGCGCGATGATCTCGCAGGTGCGATACACATCGGTGGCCCCGCGCGGGTCGCCTGGACGGACGAATCCCCAGCCCGTTTTCAGGTTCGCGCTGTTAGACAGCAGCAATCCCGCCAGCATAACCAGGAAAGCGGCGGCAGCGAAGAAGAGGGTGGTCTGCTCGGCGTTGGGAAGACTTTGCAAGGCAATGCTCCCGATCACGATACCCAACGCGCGGCCGGTCATAAGGGCCGTCGAAGGGCAGGATGCCACCCACGTTGCCGGCTGGTCGTTGTTCTTGATCAAGTACGACCCCAGCCCCCAAAGCACCAAATCTAAATACAAGAATGCCGCCAATTGCAGAACCGCTGCAATCGCCGGCATTCCAGCAAACGCGCCGACCGACAGCAACCCCAACCCCGCCAGGGGAAAGCCGATCTGGTATACCGAGCGGTTAAAATCCATCTGCAGCACCAAAACCACCAGAAACGCCAAGAGCGCTGCGAAAAAGTAGCCGGCAGAGTCGAGAAACTGCCCAAAGAAGCCCGAGAAGCTCAAAAAGCCCAGAGGAATACCCAATGCCAGCCCCTGCGTAAGAGAGGTGGCCATAAAGCGGTACGGGATAAGCAGCTCGTTCGTCGATTGGCGGTAGAGCACCTTCTGATCGGGAAACGCTCGCTGCTTCGCAAAGAAAAAAGCTAGCACGGTGAGCGCAGGGAACACGAACATCAAAACCCACACCGCTGTCGAGGGCAGCAGGGCGATACCCGTGGCCAGCACCGCCGTGGCCAGTGCCGAAGCAATGCCGTAGGTAAGCGTCGGCGTCATACCCAGCATGCCGAATAGGCGCCCCAACTCGATATGGATGCCCATAAGCCCCACGCCCAGCGATGCGATGCCCAATCCCAGCGTAACCAACCGCAGCGTATCGTTGGAAATGCCCGCATGCGTTTCCATGAACAGGAAGAACACGCCCAACGTCATGCTGACCACTAAAAACCACAGGTACCCGTTCTTGTCGAACACCTGCACCTTCTTGAACCTAAACGCGAAGAACAGGCACACGCCTGCGCACATGAGGATGAACAGCACCAGCGTCGGCAGCGTGTAGCCTCCCAGCTGGAATGTCCCCGGAAAAAGAAAGCCCTCCATGAACAAGACTACCGCGAAGGTTTTGTAAACGGTGAAAACAACAAAGAGCGAAGGGTACTTTCGCACGGCATGCGCGATCTTGCCCATCTCGCTGCGATGAACGCCCCCAGATTCCATCATGGCTCCCCCTGACGACTTTGCGTCCAGCCTTGAAGTGCGAACATGACGAGCCCTCAACCTGAATGCTCAGCACGTTCATGAGATATTATAGCTAATCCGACGTAAAATACGTCTAATGCTTAGGGGATTAGTTGAGCAATTTAGCTAAACCACCTTGGATAGAGGATGGCGTTTTGCAAGCGGAGACCGCATTATTCATTCCAGCACATGCGCAGCGTCCCCGTCCGAGGAAGGACACTTACGAGGAGGTGAGAGGGGGATCGGACGCTAGCGTGAGCGGTCACTTTAGTGGCCAGTTCAAAACCAAAGTTTCGCAGAAGCGAAAACCGAGGTGTCACCCCCTGTTCCCCCTTCGGGTCGCTCCCGGAGGGGGAACATCCAGTAGCATCTTCCCGACGAAGGGAACCGCCGCCCATGAAACGTTCCGCACCGGCACAAGGACCCAATCGCTACCTCGACTTCACGAGCGCCAAAGGCCTCTGCTTCCGAATGCAGGTGGTGGACGATCCGGCCGATGCGTATTCGTTCACTGTTCGCGTCACGCCGCTGCCCAGCCAAGACGAGCTTGGTCCAGACAGCCCCTCCTTAAGACCGAACGACCGACTTTCCCTCCTTACCGCACGCGAGCGCGACGTGGCGCTTCTTGTTGCGGAAGGCTTCACGAACGATCAGATAGCAAACAAGCTGTACGTCAGCCTCTCCACCGTGAAGTCCCATCTCCAGAACATCTTTGCCAAAGAGAACGTTGCCAACCGCACCACCCTCGTGTCCCTGCTGCACGAAACGACACCGTAAACAGAACATACGGCCACCAAACGAACAGTAAACCAGGAGCCCCTGTTGCCGGGGGTTGGCAACAGGGGCTTTTACGGGGATAGGGTATGTCGTAAATCAGATGAGGCGCACCTCTTGCGTCTGCTAGGCGATCATCGGCACCATCACGTACATGACGAAGAACGACCAGGCGATACAAACCGTGAAGATGGCCAGCTGGATCAAGCAGATGGGATGGTAGGTACCCTTGAAGCGGAACACCTTGAACACCCAGTCAACCAGCGGCGCAAACACCACGGCGCCGATGATGATCGTGGGAATAACGATGGCCCAGCTGGGCGGATAGGTGCTCACTACCGCAGACACGAACACCACGCCGGCAAACGTGAAGGCCATGCCGGTCTTCTTCCACCGCGGGTACCAAATAAGGATGGCCAGAGCCGCCGTAACAATCTGAGCCATGATGAGCAGCGGGAGGTTGCCGGAGCCGTAGGCAGGATGCAGCGGGTTCATTACCCACGAAACAATGGCGCCTACGTACATGCCGATAGTTGCCCACGAGCTGCCCCAAATGGTCAGCTGGCCGATGTCGCCAAATACCTGATGAACGAAGAACTTGCCCGATGCCTGCGAAGTGGCAGGATTCTCACCCGGAGCAGGTGCCGGAATGGTCATCCACGGCATAAGGCGGAACAGCAGCGAGCACAGCGGCACGATAATGGCCACACCGATGGACACGGCCACGAACAGCGGCAAACCCAGCGGCATAATCGCGCCGTACAAAATCGCGAAGCAGACCGGGCACGTAACCAGCGTTCCCACAATAAGCGACGTGGCAACTTTCTTGATGTCAGACCCGTAAAAGATCACGAACACCTGCACGGTCAGAACCACGGCAAACGTGGGAATCCAACCGCTGGCGAACATGCCGCCATAAACCAACTGGCCCAAGATAAGAGCCAAGGCCGTCGTCACGAACATAGTCGTGAAAATGCGCCCGTTCCCTGCCACGCCGGTACCGGCATGGGGAGAGCGCTTGCGCTCGAGGGCAGCAGCCACAAATCCCATGATGATCATGCCAACAGAAGCCGGAAGCGCCGCGATGAACGAACCTTCGGTCCAATCGGCGAAGAACCACGCTACGCGATAGAGGGGCGAACCCTCGATGCAGCCGGTCATCATAGTGCCGAAATCGTAAATGAAATTGTTGTTTATCAACATCGGTTGGACGAACGACATTAACGCATACAGAGCGATCGCCCCAACGACAGTGATACAGAATGCAGGAAGAATCTCTGTGCGCGAACAAGCAGGAGCCTTGTCGGCGGAAGTTTCGGCCACCATCGACTCAGCCTCTTCCATAAGTGTATCAGCCACAGTAACACCTTCTCTCATGTTATTAAAGTTGAATAAGCAACGCAGAAGGTCAAAACGGCACTGCCCGTTAAGGGGCCGTTTTGTCTACGTACTTTTGAACTACCGAGGAAGGATTAATGCGGACATCATACCGAATGTCTCCGCCTCAGGGGAATCGGCCAAAAGTACGATAACTGCGCGATATATCATCCTTTTGGCCACTGGCGGCTCCGGCCGATCTTCCCGTATTCTGAACTGCGGGATGACACATCAGGTTTTAAACGGGGGTTCTTTCATATTTGCCTACTTGCACGGTTAGCGAGCCGTACAAAGGCATACCCGATTCTTCGCTTCTGCATCGTATTGACGACTGAAGAGGAGGCACTACTATGAGCATTTGGTATCCTGAGGCCGATCTGGTCATCAAGCATCCGAAAATCTATACCGTCGCCATCACCTGCGACGAGGTTAAAGAAGGCAAGACCGACTTCCCCATCATCGAAGACGGCGGCGTGGCTGCCAAAGACGGCAAGGTCATCGCCGTAGGCACGGCGGCCGACATGGATCAGTATGTAGGCGAGCACACCGAAGTCATCGACGCCTCCGGCAAGATCCTCACTCCCGGCTTCGTCGAGTGCCACCTGCACTGCAAGTGGACCGGCGAGCAGATGCTGAACCTCGACTTCAACGGCGTGACCAGCCGCCAGGCCATCCTCGATGCCGTGGCCGAGAAGGCCGCGAGCACCCCCGACGGCGAATGGATCGAAGGCGACGGCTGGAACGAACTTATTTGGGAAGACAGCCAGGAAGTCATCACGCGCCGCGAACTCGACGAGATCGCCCCGAACAACCCCGTGTTCCTGCTGCATATGACCGTGCACACTATCACCGCGAACTCTCTCGCGCTTGAAGCATGCGGCTACACGTTGGACACCCCGCAGCCCGAAGGCGCCGAAATCGGACATTACGACGACGGCGAGCTCGACGGCCTGCTGTACGAGAACGGCGCGCTGCAGCCCATGCTCAAGGCCAAGCCTGCCTTGACCGACGAGCAGCATCTCGAGAGCCTCGTGCTCATCGGGCAGCGCCTCAATTCTTACGGCATCACCAGCGCCATCGACGCAAACCTCAACTACAAGCAGATGCACATCTACAACGAGGCGAAGAAGCAGGACAAGCTGTCCTACCGCGCAAACCTCATGTTCTATCTCGACCCGCAGTTCGGCTCCTTCGAAGACAACCTGCGCCGTCTCGAGGAGATGGACTGCGTCACCGGCTTCGGCGACGACATGCTGAAGCTGAACGGCTGCAAGGTCACACTCGACGGCATCACCGCCGCGTTTACGGCAGCCATGAGCCGCCGCGAGTACCGTCAGCGCCCGGGCTTCTACGGCGACACCATCTACACGCAGGAAGAGATCGATGCCCTCGTGTGCAAGGCGACCGAGCTCGGATGGCAGTTCGGCATCCACACCATCGGCGACGCCAGCGAGGATCGCGCGTTGCATGCGTTCCAAGAGGCCAACAAGATCCGTCCGGTCAAGGAACTGCGCCACTACCTCATCCACTACCAGCTGCCCTACGAGGACCAGTGGCCCATCATGAAGGAACTTGGCGTGGGCGTGTGCCTGCAGCCGACGCTGGTATCCCAGATGGGCGAAGAGCCGCTGTTCTGGCCCGAGCAGGTCGAGCGCTTCCAGTCGCCGGGCCTCATGTTCAAAAACGGCATCATCGCCGGCGGCAGCTCCGACTCGCCAGTCGTGTCCCCCGACCCGCTGCTGGGCATGTACTACGCCATTTCGCGCATCGACGACACCACGGGCAAGATTCTGTCCAAGGGCGACGAGTCGAAGGTAACGCCTATCCAAGCCCTGATCATGTGGACGAAGAATTCCGCGTTCTTCAGCCATGACGACGACAAGATGGGTTCGGTCGAGGTAGGCAACTGCGCCGACTTCGCCATCCTCGATCGCGACTGCTTCGCCTCCGACGATCCGACGGATGTCCGCGACGCGAAGGTCACCAAGACCATCCTGGGCGGCAAGGTGGTGTACGAGGTCTAGACCAGCACCTTTGCATCTGATAATTCCTGGCGAGCACTTCAGTCGATTATGGCTGAGGTGCTCGCTTATGTTCGGCAGTTTTGAGCAAAGACCGATCAGCCGAACGCCCAACCAAAACCAGCGCCAACACGACTTTCGCACCAACAAGTTATTAGTCTTAGGATTTCGCTATACTGCAACGTATGCTGTCGAATACCAAAACCCTGCTGTCTGGATTCGATCATTAAAGGCTACAGACGCACATAATAAAGAAGGCTAGGGAGGACTCCTATGAACCGACCCCTTATCGCACTTGCCGCAATCGCCTGCATTGCGGGAGCGCTTGCGCTTGCAGCTTGCTCGTCTTCCAGCGAACCAGGAAACGCTCCGCAGGAAGGAACCTCTGGCGACACGTATGCCGTCGCGCTTCCCGCAGTTCCGGCAAAGTTGGGCGAAGACGATGCCGAAGCTTGGCTGAAAACGCTTGACGAGAACCTCCTTGACGCAGACTTCCTCGCTTCACTTTCAACCTTTTCGTACAAGACGGCTTCAGCAGCGCTCAGCGAGCCGGAGGCAAGCACTTCGAAAGACCCGGAAAAGGGAGCAAACAGCACCTATTCTCCTGTCAGTCTGTACTATGCATTCGCGCTGGCCACACAAGGGGCTGCCGGACAGACGGCGACAGAGATGAACGCACTGCTCGGAGCAACCGACCCGGCCGCAGTTGCTCAAAACAGTGGCAACCTGTTCCGCGTGATGGCAAGCGATCCATACTCCACCACAGCGCTGGCGAATTCTATTTGGATGTCGGATAACGACCCGTTCAAGCAGAGTTTTGTCGATACTGCCACGCAGCAGTTCTACGCCACACCATTTGCAGTGAAATTCGGCACGCCCGAAACGGATGAGGCCATTGCAAGCTGGATCAAGGACAACACCCGCGGGACCATCGATCCACAGGTGGAAACCACCAGCGACCAACTTATGTCCATCATAAACACGGTGTATTTCAAGGATGGGTGGGTAATCCCCTTTGACGTAGAGAACACGAAAGACGACACGTTCCATGCGGCAGACGGAGACAAGACCGTCTCGTTCATGATGCAAAAGTTCGACGATCCGCGCGAGTACGTGCAGACCGACCGCTACACGCGCGCCAGCTTGGGCTTCGCCGGGGGTGCCACCATGTCGTTCGTTTTGCCGGCAGAAGGAGTGACGGCTGGAAGCATCCTGAGCGATGCTGCTCTGCTCGAAGAATCGCTCACAGCACCTGCAACCGATCTCGCACGCATCACGTTCACGTTACCCAAGGCCACCTTCGACACGTCATTCGATCTCATCCCGCCACTCAAGAGCTTGGGGCTTGAGACTCCCTTCTCCGATCAGGCCGACTTTTCCAACCTGACGGAGCAGCCCGCATTCATTTCCCTGATCAAGCAGGAAAGCCACATTGCCTGGGACGAGAACGGTGCCGAGGCCAGCGCCTACACCAACATCGGCATCTCGAAGATGTCCCTTGCTCCCGACGTGAGCAAAGAGTTGGACTTCAAGCTGGATCGTCCGTTCCTGTTCGCCATCACTTCGGCCCAGGGTGCGCCCCTGTTCATCGGCGTGTGCGGCAATCCGGCAGCTTAGCCTGTTTTGGCAGGTCGTGCTTGCGGCAGGCGCGACCTCACCGTGAGCCACGTAGCCAGAAAGATGCCCAACGGCTTGCCGAACAACAGACCCAGGAACACACCCGCGGTCACCGGATTCGTGATCACGGCAACCAGGTCCATGCCTGCCAGCAGAATACCGGCGTTAAAGAAGGCAAAATCACCCACCGAGAAGCCAAGGCTGAACGTGTGCCAGAATTCCGCAAAAGAGGGCAGGATCGGCGTGTTCTCAATGACCTGAGCCAGTACGGCCGCTGCCAACATGAGCATGGTGGCCCACGTAGAGGAGTGGGTGAATTCCCGCAGCTTGCGCTTGCGCCGATGATGATGCCGCACTTCCAGCTCAAGGATACGTTCGGTAGGCAAGACCGAGGGATCGCCGCTCAGACAAACGCCCTTGTTTGCCTGCTAAAGCATTTCCGCCAGGGACGCCTCAGCCAAGCGCTTCATCTCGCAGGCCAGCAGCGCTCCGTTCTCTGATGCCACGAACGCATCGGAGAACAAAGCGTAGAAGTCGGTGTTCAGCTTCATGTCGGCCAAGGAAAAGGCCCGGCATTCTTTCCGCTCGTCTATGCCGAAGCGCGAGATCAGCGTCGTGGGAACTATGCCGAGCATATCTTGAAAGTCGTAGACGAAGTACTCGAAGTGATCGCTGAAATCCATGGTGCGCAGGGTGATGCGGGCGCCCTGCTCGAGGAAGCGTTCGTCCACGCCGTCGCGCAGGTATCCGCGGTAGATGTCGGGCGGCAACATGAACACAGCGCCATCAAGGTCGCAGGCGGCGATGGAGGGCTTGTTGAACAGCGGGTTGTCCTGGGTCATCAGCAGCTTTATCTCCTCGGTGCACAGCTTGAACCCCTGCACACCTAAGGCAAGCTCCACCCTCTCCTCTTGGGGGACGTAGCTCTTGTAGCCGGCGATCACGATATCGTTCGTACCGTCAAGCAGGGCCTCGCTGGTACTGAACGGGCCTGTGACCGTTTCGATGTCGATGCACTTCTCAGGATAGCGTTCTTGGATGGCATGGCGCGCCCGGTACAGTATGGTTTCGATCCAAGGCAGGTTGGTCTGCGCCACGGTAACGGTAAGCACGTTGTCCGCGAAGCCCCGATACTCGTCCGCGATAGCCTGGACGGTATCGAGCAGGCGCGAACCCGTCTGGATGAAATGACGTCCGGCAGGCGTAAGTACGGCCTTGCCTTGGCACTTCCCCACCAACTCGCACCCCAGCTCTTCCTCGAGCTCGCGCAGATGGTCGGTCAGCGTCGGACGGGTGATGTAGAGTTTCTTCGCCGCCGCCGAGTAGTTCATCTCCTCGGCAAACGTCAAGAACTCCTTTACGTAGCGCGTATCCATCGAAATCCCTCCCCGGTCAACGATGATGCGTCGCGGTACTTGTAAAGAATATTTTACACCCTCCCGCATCATTCGCCTACCTGCCTGCAAGTATTCCGGCAGCTCTGAAAAAAGACCTCCCGGTAAAAACCGCTCGACGCCCCTACGATAGAGACAGGGAACGACCCGATTGCCCGATAGATTCCTTTGGGAGGGAATCGGCACCGCACGACCGCGGCAGCTTTTCGGACGGGTCGACACGAAAGGGGACTTCATGAATCTGGATCGCAGGAACTTTTTGAAGGGCGCTGCTATCATAGGCAGCACCGGAGCTTTGGCAGGATTGGCCGGGTGCGCACCTGCAGGCGGGAAAAGCGCGGGTGAAGATTCCGGCATCTCAAAGGAGCGGGCCGCCTTCGAGGCGGCGACACAGCCCATCGCCCCTGTCGAGCCACCCGCATCATGGGACGAGGAAACGGAAGTCGTCATCGTCGGTTCGGGCGGCGGCGGCATGAACACATCGATCCGCCTCTCGCAGGCGGGCTACCAGGTACTCATGCTGGAACGCGGCGAAGAGACCGGTGGCAACTCGAAGCACTCGTCGGTGTTCTCCAATTTCGGCGGGCACAAGCAGGCAGAGGCAAACAAGTGGGCGTATCCCTCGTACCCCTACGACGTAAACAGCATCGTGGAGTTCGTCATGGATTGTCAGCAAATGACCGGCGACCCCGACCTGCTGCGCGCCATGGCTACGCAAGGCCCCTTGTGCATCGACTGGATGAACGAGAAGGCCGGTGCCAAGTGGAAGCCGATGAACCCCTCGCCTGCCGGTGCCGGACTTCTGGAGTGGGAGGGTATGTCCACGCCCACCAACGGCATCAATGTGAACCTTATTCCCTTCCAGCAGCTTGAGCAAACCGCGCGCGCTGCCGGCACAGACATCCGCACCTCGTGCAACGTGGATGCGCTCGTGTTCGACGGGGAAGCGGTGCTGGGCGTGAAGGTGACCGAGGGCAAGACCGAGAAGTTCATCCGGGCCAAAAGAGCCGTGGTGCTCACCGCTGGCGGCATGGAAATGAACCGAGCCATGATGGCGAAGTATTCTGCCACCTGCCTGCAGGGCATCGCCAACATAGCAACACCGCCCAATGGCACGGGCGAGTGCATCCGCATGGGGCAAGGCGTGGGCGCCGACCTCTCCGGCTACGACTCCACCGGAGCGTTCGACGGCGGCGTATGGTGGCGCGATTACGGCGAGTACGACCTGATGATGGACTCGCATATCAACAAGGACGGCAACCAGGCGCTGCGCCAGCCGTGGCTGCGCATCAACCGCGAAGGCCAGCGTGTGCCCTACATCTCGACTTCGGCGCACAGCTATCCGTATACCACCGACGCGCCACCGTCGTCGGAGGGATTGTGCGACACGGCTGCCATCGAAATGAACCAACCCGGCGGAAAGACGTACTGCTGCTTCGACTCGAAGTTCGACAAGCTGGTTACCGATAACTTCTTCGGCCAGGTCATTTGCCGCAAGGCGAAGATCGTGGCCGCCGACGACCCGTTCATCGACCGCGTGCCCGAATGGCTGCGCGACTGGCATACCGGCTTCCAGAAGATGATCGATGGCGGAGCCATCAAGAAATGCGACACCATCGAGGAGCTCGAACGGGAACTGGGATTGGACGAGGGCGTGCTGGTGAACTCCGTAAAGAAGTGGAATGATGCCTGTAAGGCTGGCGAAGACGACGTCGCCGCCTACAAGTATCGTCCTGAATGGATGATTCCCGTAAGTGAGCCACCCTACTACGGCGCGAAGCTGGGCGGGCACGTGTTCGGCTCGAAGACCGGCTTGCGCATCACGCCGAACATGCAGGTCGTGAACACTGCGGGCTCGGTTATTCCCGGTCTCTACGCTGGATGGCACACCGCCGGGGGCTCGTCGGGCGAGGGTAATCCAGCTGGCAAGCCGCTGACCGGTATGTACGCCGACCTCGGCCTCGCACTCGTAGGCGGTTACATGGCTGCCGGCGACATCATGGAGGAGGACGGCAAGCACGAGGCGTAAGCCCCTTGGAAGGCGAAGCCTTGCAGCAGCTTCGCCTTCCTGCCC
>NZ_JAVWUP010000028.1:0-8062 GCF_036667095.1 Gordonibacter sp.
GCGCCCCGACCTGCTCGACGGCGTCGACCTTTCGCCCGCTGATCGGGAATTTCTGAAGAGTTTATCGACCGAGCCGGGCGTCTAGGCGCGAAGCGTTATCATATACGCTCGTGACCTCATCCGGGCGTTTCGCGCCCGTTCGGAAAGGATAGACGACCTTTATGGATTCCGGGCAGCATGCCGAGCCCCGCAAGCGGAGCATTTTCAGGAGCATTCTTAGTTTAGTCATCATGGTGGCCTTTGTTTTCGGGCTGTCGTGGGCCTTGCGCACGTTCGTCTTCCAACCCTACGAGATACCTTCCGGCTCGATGGAGGCTACCATCATGACCGGCGATATGGTGTTCTCGGAAAAGGTGAGCTACTATCTGCGCGATCCTGAACCGGGCGACATCGTTACCTTCCAGGATCCCGAAATACCCGGCCGCGTACTCATCAAGCGCTGCATCGCCGTAGGCGGCCAGACCGTCGACCTGATCGACGGCCGGGTGGTCGTGGACGGGGTGGCGCTCAACGAGCCCTACACGCACGGACTGCCCTCCGAGCCGCTGAAGACGGCGCTGGGAACCGAGTTCTCCTACCCTTACACCATTCCCGCCGGCCACTTGTGGGTCATGGGCGACAATCGCACGAACTCCCAGGATTCGCGTTACTTCGGAGCTATCGAAGAGAACACGGTTACGGGAAGGGGCCTGCTCATTTACTGGCCGCTGAACAACTTCGGCCTGCTGGGCTAATATTCGCATAAGGGAACAAGCGCCGCGCACGCGCGGACGCCAAGGATAGGGAAGACGAGGAGAATCATGCCATCTAAGACCGTACCTGCCGCGACTGTGGGCAGCGAGGCGGCTTCCATGCCATTGCCGCCGACGTTCCAGGACGTCATCATGAACTTGCAACGCTACTGGGCCGATGCCGGCTGCGTTATTCTGCAGCCCTACGACAACGAGGTGGGTGCCGGCACCAATGCTCCGGCTACCACGTTGCGCTCGCTTGGCCCGGACACCTGGCGCACGGCCTACGTGCAGGGCTGCCGCCGCCCCACGGACGGGCGCTACGGCTTGAACCCGAACCGCACCCAGCACTACTTCCAGTTCCAGGTGCTCATGAAGCCCTCGCCGGACAACATCCAGGACCTGTACCTGGGCAGCCTGCGCGCCATCGGCATCGATGTGGACGCGCACGACGTACGCTTCGTCGAGGACGATTGGGAGAGCCCGACGCTGGGTGCCTGGGGCCTTGGCTGGGAGGTGTGGATCGACGGCATGGAGTGCACGCAGTTCACCTACTTCCAGCAGGTGGGCGGCTTCGAGTGCAGCCCGGTGCCCGTGGAGATCGCCTACGGTCTTGAGCGCCTGGTCATGTACGTGCAGGGCGTGGACAGCATGTTCGACATCGTATGGGCGCGCGGCAACGATGGCGTCACCTTCACGTATGGCGACGTGTATCTGGAAAACGAGCGCCAGTACTCGGCATACAACTTCGAAGTGGCCGACACCGAATTCCTGTTCCAAGAGTTCAGCGACCGCGAGGCCGAATGCCAGCGCACGCTGGCCGCGGGCCTGCCGCTGCCGGCCTACGACAGTGTGCTGAAGTGCTGTCACACGTTCAACCTGCTGGATGCGCGCGGCGTGATCTCGGCAACCGAGCGCATGGCCTACATCCTGCGCGTCCGCACGCTGGCCAAGGCCGTGTGCGCGTCCTACATGGAGCATGTTGTGGGCCTGGCGCCTGCGGATGCGGACGGCGCGATAGCGCCTGCGCCCGAGGCAGGGAAGGGGGACGGCCATGAGTAACCTGCATGTGCTCGCGTTCGAGATAGGCACCGAGGAGATCCCTGCGTTCGACCTGCATAAGGCAACCCTCCAGCTGGAAAAGCTCGTACCTGCTGCGCTTGATGCCGTGCGCATCCCGCACGGGACTGTCTCCATCTATACCTCGCCGCGCCGCTTGGTGGCGATCGTGGCCGACGTGGCCGATGCCACCGAGGCGCTCGAAGAGGTGTTCCGCGGCCCCTCTGCCAAGATCGCCTTTGATGCGGAAGGCAACCCCACGAAGGCCGCTGTCGGCTTTGCGCGCGGCAAGGGGCTGGACGTGGGCGCGCTTGAGCGCCGCGAGGAGAACGGTGCTGAGTACGTATTCGCTGCGAAGAGCATCCCCGCGCGCGATGTGGCCGAGCTTCTGCCCGACGTGCTGCACGGCATTATCGAGGACATCTCCTGGCCGAAATCGTGCCGTTGGGGCACGACGCGCCAGTACTTCTCGCGTCCGGTGCGCTGGCTGGTCGCCCTGCTTGACGAGCGCGTGATCCCTGTGGAGTTCGCCGGCCTTACCGCAGGCAACCTCACCTACGGCCACCGCTTCTTGGCTCCCGGCCCGCATGAGGTGGCAGCCGCCGCCGACCTGGTGGGCGTTATTGAGGGCGCCTTCGTCGTGGCAAGCGAACCGGCTCGCGAAGCGGTGATCCGTGCCGGAGTGGAGCGCGTCGAGGCCGAGACGGGGCTGCGCGCCGAGCTGCCCGAGAAGACGCTTCTCGAGGTGACGAACCTCTCCGAATACCCTACGGTCATTGTGGGCACATTCGACGAGGAGTTCCTGCGCGTTCCCGAGGAGATCATCGTGGACGCCATGCTCATGCACCAGCGCTACTTCCCGCTCTATGACGCGGCGAGCAAGCTGACGAACAAGTTCATCGTCGTGTCGAACGGCGATCCCGCGTGCGCCGACATCATCCGCAACGGCAACGAGCGCGTCGTGCGCCCGCGCCTGTCTGATGCGAAGTTCTTCTACGAGGAGGATTTGAAGCACCCGCTCGAAGCGTTCGTCGACCGTTTGGACGAGGTGGTGTTCCAGGAGGCGCTGGGCACGATGAAGGACAAGACCGACCGTATCGTGGCGCTGGCGACCCATCTGGCCGCTGATGCGGCGCTGGCCGAGGCCGACGCGTCGGATGCCGTGCGTGCGGCCTACCTGGCGAAGGCCGATCTGGTTACCGGCGCGGTGGTGGAGTTCACCAGCGTGCAAGGCATCATGGGGTCGTATTATGCCGAGGCTTCGGGCGAGAGCGAGCAGGTGGCGCGCGCTATTGCCGACCATTACCGTCCGCGTTTCGCCGGCGACGAGCCGCCGGCGTCGGTTGTGGGCCGGATCGTGGCGGTGTCCGACAAGCTGGACACCATCTGCGGCCTGTTTGCCGTCGGGCAGGGCCCCACAGGGTCGTCCGACCCGTTTGCGCTGCGCCGCGGTGCCATCGGCATCGTGGCTATGCTGGAAGGCGGGCTGCCGGTGTCGCTCGGGCGCGCCATCGATGCGTCGCTCGACACCTATGCCGGCGCTGGTATCGACTTCGATCGCGATGAGGTGCGCAAGGCTGTGGCCGAGTTCTTCGTCACGCGCACGAAGGTCATGTTGCGCGATTCGGGCGTCTCTCCGGACACTATCGATGCGGTGCTTGCCGCCGCGGTGCGCGAGCCGGTGCAGATCATTGCCCGTACGCGTGCGCTTGAGACCGCGCGCCGCCATGAGCCCGAGACATTCGACGACCTGGCCACGGCTTACGCCCGTGCGAACAATCTGCGCGATGCGGCGCTGGGGAGCACGGTGGACGGCGACATTGCCGGCGGAGCCGAGGCCACGTTGCTCGCGGCCATCGACGAGGTGGAGGCGCGCGTGGGAGCTGCACTTGCGGCCGACGACTATGCGGCCGCCTTGGCCGCCTTGGCCGCCTTGCGCGGCCCCATCGACACGTTCTTTGCCGACGTGCTCATTATGGACAAGGATGACCAGGTGCGCGAGAACCGCCTGCGCCTACTGAACCGTTTCGTAGGAGTGTTCGCCAATGTGGCGGACTTCGGCCGCATGGCCAAGGGTGCGAAGTAAAGCCATGACGGATTTCATCCCGCACGAGAATGTGGGGCCGCTGCCCACCATCCACGTGGTCAGCGACTCGGTGGGCATCACGGCCCAGGCGGTGGCCCGTGCGGCCGCCGCCCAGTTCGGTGTGACGAACCCCTGTATCGAGGTGCTGCCTAAAGCGGGGTCGTTCGACGAGATATGCGAGTTCATCGAAGTGCACGGCGCGTTCCATCGCAAGCGCACGGGCGATGGGCGCATGCTGATCTTCTATACGCTGGTGAACCGTGAGCTGGCGCACGAGTTGGCGGAGTACGCCGCTGCGCGTGACGACATCGTGGCCATCGACCTCATGACCGATGCCATCGCTGCCATCGCGGACATGACGGGGCTGGCACCCTCCACCAAGCCCGGCGGCCTGCACGTGGCCGACCAGTACTATTTCCGGCGCATCGAGGCCATCGAGTTCAGCATCGCCCATGACGACGGCCGCAACCCGCAAGAGCTGACGCAGGCCGACATCGTGCTTCTGGGCGTATCGCGTTCCTCCAAGACGCCTACGTCTATCTACCTGGCCCAACAAGGTTACAAGGTGGCGAATATCCCGCTGGATCTTCACACGGCTCCGCCACGCGAGCTAGCCGACGTCGACCGCACGCGCCTGTTCGGGCTTATGACCACACCCGAGGTGCTGGTGGGCATCCGACAGCGGCGCCTCGGCAATGCCGGCGTGGTGGCGAAGAGCTACGCCGACCCCGAGTACGTCTATCAGGATCTCGACGGAGCGCGTGCTCTGATGCGCAAACTCGGCTGCATTGTCGTTCACACCGAAAATCGAGCCGTTGAGGAAACAGCGCAAGAGATTTTGCGTTACTATGAGCGCGCTCACCCTCCATCGGCTGATATGATGGGCTAGGCCTGCGAACCCACGTGGTTCGAAACTCTGTACGATTGGCATCGTGTTTAAGGAGAAAAAGGTGACTGAAGAAGTCAAACGAGTCTATGCTTTCGGCAAAGACGCACAGGGTAACAACGTAACCGAAGGCAATACATCCATGAAGGCGGTGTTGGGCGGCAAAGGCGCGAACCTCGCCGAAATGGCCAACATCGGACTTCCGGTGCCTCCGGGATTCACTATCTCGTGCCAGACATGCATGGAGTATGCCAACGCGGGCAACGTATGGCCCGAGGGAGTGCTCGACACCATCCAGGAGTACCGCGAGGACCTCGAGGCTCGCATGGGCAAGAAGATCGGCGAGGCGAGCGACCCGCTGCTCGTGTCCGTGCGCTCCGGTGCGCCGCTGTCCATGCCGGGCATGATGGATACCGTGCTGAACCTGGGGCTCAACGACGAGTCCATCAAGGGCTTGATCGCGCAGACTGAGAACCCTCGTTTTGCGTGGGACTCCTACCGTCGCTTCATCCAGATGTTCTCCTCCGTGGTCATGGGCTTGGACAGTGATCTGTTCGAGAACGCCATCACGGCTATGAAGAACGCCCGCGGCGTAGCCACCGACACCGACCTCACTGCCGAGGACTTGCAGGAGCTCGTGGTCGAATTCAAGCAGATTTTCACCGAGAACGTGCCCGCCTCCGACTACGCGAGTCTCGTGTCGGACGGCACCGTGCGGTTCCCGCAGGATCCCAGCGTGCAGCTGCAGCTGGCTATCGAGGCCGTGTTCGGCAGCTGGAACAACCCCCGCGCGACGCTCTACCGCAAGCAGAACAAGATCGCCGACGACTTGGGCACGGCCGTGAACGTGCAGTCCATGGTGTTCGGCAACAAGGGCAACACCAGCGCCACCGGTGTGGCGTTCACGCGCAACCCGGCCACCGGCGAGAAGGAGTTCTACGGCGACTACCTGGTGAACGCCCAGGGCGAGGACGTCGTGGCCGGTATTCGCAACACCAGCCCTATCGCCGATCTCAAGCATGTCGAGGGTCTTGAAGAGGCCGGCACCGAGCTTGAAGAAGTGTTCGTGACGTTGGAGAACCACTTCCGCGACATGTGCGACATCGAATTCACCATCGAGCAGGGCAAGCTCTGGATGCTGCAGACCCGCGTGGGTAAGCGTACCGCCGCCTCTGCGTTGCACATCGCCATTGAGATGGAGAAAGAGGGCCTCATCACCAAGAAAGAGGCCGTCATGCGCGTCGATCCCGAGCAGCTCGACCAGCTGCTGCACCCGCAGTTCGACAAGCATGCAAACTACGACGTAGTGGCCAAGGGCCTGAATGCCAGCCCGGGCGCCGCAGTGGGCGAGGCTATGTTCTCCGCTGCCGACGCGGTGGCTACGACCGAAGCCGGCCGCAAGTGCGTGCTGGTGCGCTGGGAGACGAACCCCGATGACCTGGCCGGCATGATCGCCGCCGAGGGCATCCTTACGTCGCATGGTGGCAAGACCAGCCATGCGGCCGTTATCGCCCGTGGCATGGGCACCCCGTGCGTTTGCGGTGCCGAGATGCTTAAGATCGACGCCGAGAAGAAGGAAGCCGCCATCGCCGGCACCGATATCGTCATCCGCGAGGGCGATATGATCTCCATCGACGGCACGTCGGGCTGCGTTGTGTTGGGAGCGGTTGAGTTGGTGCTCCCCGAGCTCACGGGCGACCTGGACACCATCCTTGAGTGGGCCGACGAATTCCGCACTATGGGCGTGCGCGCCAACGCCGACAACCCCGAGGATGCCGAACTTTCCCGCGGCTTCGGCGCCGAGGGCATCGGCCTCTGCCGTACCGAGCACATGTTCCTAGGCGATCGTAAGCAGATCATCCAGTCGTTCATCTTGAACGAGGAGCCGTCCATCCGCCAGAAAGCGCTCGACGAGCTGCTGGAGGCCCAGACAGGCGACTTCTACGGCATGTTCAAGGCCATGGACGGCCTGCCGGTCATCGTGCGTCTGCTCGACCCGCCGCTGCATGAGTTCTTGGACAGCCCGCGCGAGCTGGACGTGGAGATCACGCGTATGGTGTGCGAGGGTGCGCCTGCTGCCGACATCGCCGAGAAGCGTGCACTGCTGTCGCAGGTGGATGCTATGGCCGAGGTGAACCCGATGCTGGGCCTGCGCGGTTGCCGTTTGGCTATCCTGTATCCCGAGCTTCCGGCCATGCAGGTGCGTGCCATTGCCATGGCTGCCGCCCGCTTGCAGAAAGAAGGCCTGCATCCCGAGCCTGAGATCATGATTCCGTTGGTGAGCGTCTTGCCCGAGTTGGAGACGCTGCGCGGCGAGGCGGAGGAGGTTCTGGTCCAGGTCGCTTCCGAGGAGGGCGTCGAGCTGAACATCCCCATCGGCACGATGATCGAGCTGCCACGTGCTGCCGTCACCGCCGACGAGATAGCCACCAAGGCCGACTTCTTCAGCTTCGGTACCAACGACCTGACGCAGACGGCGTTCGGCTTCAGCCGCGACGACGTAGAGTCGAAGTTCGTGCCGCGCTACCTTGAGCGCCGCATCCTGCCGTTCAACCCCTTCGAGACGGTCGACCCCGGCGTTGCCATGTTGGTGGACATCGCCTGCCAGAAGGGCCGCGCTACGAACCCCGACATCACGCTGGGTGTGTGCGGCGAGCACGGTGGCGACCCCGATTCGGTGAAGACGTTCCATAAGATTGGCCTCACCTACGTGAGTTGCTCGCCTTACCGCGTGCCGCTGGCCCGTTTGGCCGCCGGCCAGGCTGCGCTTGCCGAGACGATGGGCGACGCGCGCGACAAGTAGGCGACCCGCAAGCACTTGATGGTAGTTCGAGGGCCCGCAGCGCTGCGGGCCCTCGTCGTCGTACCTGTGCGCAATGTGCTTCGAAGGCGGTTGTGTAGTACGATCAGCAGTTCTGAGATGTCCTTGAAGCGTTTCCTAAACGACTTCCCAGTATCCGGTCTTGTTCGAGCCAATGCGCCTTAATGCTCCCGCTGCCATCAGGGCTTGGATGTGACGCGTGACGCTCGACCTGCTCTGTCCGATGGCAGTTGCGATTTGCTCTTTGGTAGATTGAGGGTTTTCTCGCAGGTAATTAAGCACCTGCTTTTCTTTTTCGTTTATCGGCTCGTTTATCGGCTCATCTGATGCGCTGATTTGCTCGAGAACGCTTGCATAGAGCGCGGCGAGCCTGTACTCGCTCGGAGAATCTCCTGAACGAGAGACGTATTTTGAAACGCAAAAAGAAAGATTTAGGGAATAGTAAAAGCTGATAAGGAAGTAAAATTTAGTTATTTCTC
>NZ_JAVWUP010000028.1:8162-25885 GCF_036667095.1 Gordonibacter sp.
GAAATAATCGCGCCAACGGGAATCATTGCAAACTCAGGCATAGTTACCTTGTTGAACGCAGCCATGTTGGCAGCGCTCAATGTTGCATATCCGGCAAGCATGTACATAACTCCGAAAACGACGGGAGAAACCCATTTCGCTTTCCCCCAGTAATTGTTTTTGCCGATCACCAGAGAAAGCGCAAAGGTTGTCGTTGGAAGTACGACCCACATAAACACAAGGGCATATCCCATTGCATCCGAGCCTCTAGTAAAGAACCAAAATACCATGAGTGTAATTGCCCATATCCCAAGGTATGTTGCGATAACGATAATCCTGGATAGTTTGTCCTTGCTTGCAACTACGTCAGGGCTGTCTTCGAGGTAATCCAGATAATCTGCCATAGGCTGCTCCTATTTTACGGGGCCGCCAAAACCGAGTGCGCTGTTTTTTGCGGCGGATGTCTAGAGTGCGAACTTGCAGGTCGACGGAACCGTGTTGCCTGGCCTTACTCCATCGGCAGGGTGCCTTCTCGGCATGCTTCGATGGTCTCACGGAGGCGCTTGCGGTACACGGATTTCGAGGCGTAGAGGCCGGCGCAGGCATTGTGGCCGGTGACGTGGTCCTTCGTTACGAGTGTCGTGACCGGGGCGTGGGAGTAGCGGTAGAACAGCGCATCGTGGCCCACGCACAGCCCCATGACGATATTCAGGTCGGTGTGGGCCTCCTCCAGCAGGCGGGCTTGCATGAGGGGATTGCACAGCACGGACCCTTCCGCTCCGTCTGCCTGCGGAAGGCCGAGGTCAGACCGATGGTTCCCCTCTACCTTACAGGCCACGCCGAACACCTCGAAGCCGGCATTTTCCAGCAGCTTGCGCAGTATCCGGCTCTCTTCGAGCAGCATCGTGCAGGTTGCCACGCCTATCCTGCGCGCACCGATGCGCGCTGCGAATTCCATCGTCTCCTGCACGCGGGTAAGGTTGCCGCAGCGTGCGCTTGTCAGGGCAGCTGCCTTCATGATGCGATGGTTGTCCGGCTCGCGGTAGCGGTCGTGTACCTCCTGCTTGACAGCATCGCTCGCCAACCCCTCGACACACTGGGGCGGGTTGCCGCCCGTCTCGAACTCGCATGCCTCTCCGGTGCAGCTCAAGCACGAGAACCGGATATCGTCCATCAGCCTCTCCTTCCAACCGTCCGCAGCAAATGGATGCGCGCTGAATGGGCAGCTGCATCCTTTTGCTCAGTATAGACGATCAGTTCTCGGCTTTCGGGCAGCCAGGGGGTCGAGAGTATCTTGGCCTCACGCGTCGTCTCGCTTCTGTTTGCTAGAATAGGACGAAGGGGTGCCTTCGCGTCATGCGCCACTATACTGGCCTTGCCCGGTCGCCACGCTTGCTACGCAGTCCGCTTCTCCTCTCGCCACCTGCCTATTGCCTTGGCGATCTCGGTCTGCACGAGCGAGAGCACGGCCAGGCCCACTGCGACCGCCCACTGCCAGGCATCCATGGGAGCGCCCCCGAAGGCATCTAGCACGGGGGGCACCAGAAGCACGACCAGCACCAGCGCCGTGCTGGCGGCAACGGCCCATCCCAGCTGAGGATTGCGCCCGCCCTCGCGGTTCCAGAGGGGGTCGGTGGTCGAGCGCTGGTTCAGCGAGCGCAGCACCTGCGAGAACGTCAGCACGGCGAAGGCCATGGTGCGCCCGACTGCCTCGTTGCCGCCCAGGTCGCGGCCGATGACGAAGGCGAGCAGTGCGAAGGCGGCCACGAACAGGCCCTGGAACACCACGCGCTTGATAAGGCGCGGTTCCAGCAGCGTGCCTGCGCGCAGGGGAGGATGCTCCATGATGTGCTTGCTTGCGGGCTCCACGCCCAGCGCGAGCGCGGGCAAAGTCGCTGTGGCCAGGTTCACCCACAGGATCATCACGGCAGTCAGCGGCGCGTTCCAGTTCAGCGCCACCGCGATAAGCAGCACGACGATCTCGGCCAGGTTGTCGGCTACGAGGAACTGCACCACTTTCTGGATGTTGCGGTGCACGCGACGACCTTCCTTCACCGCGTAGACGATGGTGGTGAAGCGGTCGTCTAGCAAGATCATGTCCGAGGCGTCCTTGGCCACGTCGGTGCCGGTGATGCCCATGGCCACGCCGATGTCGGCGGCCTTGAGCGCGGGCGCATCGTTCACGCCGTCGCCGGTCATGGCCGTGACCTCGCCGTCTGCCTTGAGCGCGCGCACGATGCGCAGCTTGTGGAAGGGCGACACGCGTGCGAACACGGTGGCCCGGCGTGCGGCCTTGTCGAGCTGGGCGTCGTCCATCTGGTCCAGCTCCTCGCCGGTGACCACCAGGTCGTCGGGGCGGTAGATAGCCAGCTCGGCACCGATGGCGCGGGCGGTGGCGGCGTGGTCGCCGGTGATCATGACCGTGCGCACACCGGCGGTGCGGCAGGTCTCCACGGCGGCGCGCACGTCGGGGCGCGGCGGGTCCATCATGCCCACCAACCCTACCAGCACCAGATCCTGCTCGATGTCCTCGCTCTCGGGCGGAACGCCGGGCAGTGCGCGCAGGGCGAATGCCAGCACGCGCAAGGCCTCGCCGGAAAGCTGTGCTGCCACCGCAAGCGCATGGGCGCGGTCCTCCTCGGTCATCGGCCGCGGACCGCCATCGTCCATGAGGAAGGCGCAGCGGGGCAGCATGCCGTCAAGTGCGCCTTTCACGGCGGCCACAACCTGACCGTCGCGCTCGTGCACGGTGCTCATGCGCTTGCGGTCCGAATCGAAGGGGCGCTCGGCGAGGCGCGGGTAAGCACCGCGCAGCTCGGAAGGGTCGATGTTGTGGTCGCGGGCAAGCATGAGAAGTGCGCCTTCCGTGGGGTCTCCGATGATGGATCCCGGGGATGCGGCTTGTGCGGCAGAGTTGTCGGGGGCATTCCCCGGCTTGCTCTGCGCGCCTCCTTCGCTCTCTGCGAAGTTGGCGTCGTTGCACAGCGCCGCCACGAACGCCAGGTCGCCGAACAAGGCCGGATGCGCATGTGCTGCCTCGCCAGGTGTGTCGGCGCCGTCGCGGTCGAGGTCGGGGCCGAGCGCTACGCGCACGACGCTCATACGGTTCTCGGTGAGCGTGCCGGTCTTGTCTGTGCAGACGACCGTGGCACCTCCCAGCGTCTCGACGGCAGGTAAACGGCGCACGAGCGCCTGGTGCTTCGCCATGCGCTGCACGCCCAGCGCCATGACGATGGTGGCGGTGGCCGGCAGGCTCTCGGGGATCACGGAGATGGCCAGCGAGATGGCCAGCAGCAGCATCGGCGCGAAGGGGCGGCCGTAGGCCATGCCGATGGCCAGCACGACGACTGCGGCCGCTACGCCGATGATGGTGAGCAGCTTGCCGAACGAGGCGAGCTTGCGCTTGAGGGGGGTGTCCAGCTCCTCGTCGCCCTCCAATAGGCTAGCGATCTGCCCCACTTCGGTGTGCATGCCGGTTGCGGTGACCACGCCGGTGCCGCGTCCTCCGGTAACGATGGCGGTGGCGAACGCCATGGTGGCCCGGTCGCCCAGGGGCGCCCCGACTGCCACCGTGGCGGCGGCATCCTTCTCGACGGCTACCGACTCGCCGGTGAGCGAGGATTCCTGGATGCGCAGGCTGGCTGCCTGGGTAAGCCTCAGGTCGGCAGGTACCATGCTGCCGTCACCCAGTTGAACGATGTCGCCCACCACCAGGTCGCGGGCCGGCACGATCTCCTCGATGCCGTCGCGCACGACGCGGGCGCTCGGCGCGCTCATGTTACGCAGCGCCTCCAGCGAGGACTGCGCATTGCGCTCCTGGACGATGCCGATGACGGCGTTCACCACCACGATGGCGGCGATTATGCCGGCTTCGGCCCATTCCTGCAGGAGGGCGGATAGCACGGCTGCTACCAGCAAGATGAGCACCATCGGGTCGCCCAGTTGCTCGCGTATCATGGCGCCGAGCGTTTTGGGCGGCTTGGAAGCCAGTTCGTTGGGTCCGTTCTCGGCTAGACGGCGGCGCACCTCGGCGTTGGAGAGCCCTTCGGGAGCCGATTTCACGGCTTCGAATACGTCCTCGGCCTGCTTGGCATGCCAAGCAGGCGGGGCTGTGGTTCGTGCAGGCTCGCCGGGTGCCGCGCCGGCGTGCGCACGCTTGACCGCCGCGGGGGATACCGATGGGCGCGCATGGTCGCTGTGGGATTTCATAGTGTTCCCTTCCTCATATGAAAGGCAGGTTGGTCTCTCGGTTACTATAGGCGGGACGATACCCGATGGCGGACGCTCTCAACCGAACCGTTGTCCCCCGGTCATGAAGCCATTACGTGTTGTCCGTTCGCGGTCTCTCCAGGCTGTCGACGGTATGCCGCACCCCTTGCGAAAGGACGTTTCTCATGGCGAACGAGATACGCTTGGACAATCTGCCGCGCACCGTCGCGCTTGAGCACGACGGGGAAGGGCGCGCTTGCTTCTCCTATATCGACCAGCGCAAGCTGCCAGAGGTGCTGGCGTTCGAGCGTACGGGGCAGTGGCGCCAGGTGGTCGATGCCATCAAGACGCTTGCCGTGCGCGGGGCTCCGGTCATCGGCATTGCGGGTGCGGCGGCGCTTGCTCTTTGGGCCTGCAACGAGGGCGCGTCGCGTGCGTGCTCGCATGGGTGCGACCCGGCGGCCTCTCGATTCCTCGAGGAGCTGGAAGCGGTAGTCGACGAGATCGTCGCTGCGCGTCCGACGGCCGTGAACCTGGAATGGGCGGTGCGCCGCGCGGCTCATCGGGCGCGGGCGCTCGCCGATGAAGGGGCGTTCCCGGACGAGGTCGCCGATGCGCTGTTCGCCGACGCGCAGCGCATGGAGGCGGAGGACGAGGCCGTGAACCGCGCTATCGGTGCCCATGGTGCCCAGCTGGTGGGACCGGGCAGCCGCTTGCTCACGCACTGCAATGCGGGCAGCTTGGCCACTGCCTTCTACGGCACGGCCCTGGGGGTCGTGTACGCGGCTGCCGAGCGAGGTCTGGTGGAGCGCGTGTACGCCGACGAAACGCGCCCGGTGGGTCAGGGTGCGCGCTTGACGGCATGGGAGTTGTCGCGTGCGGGCGTTCCCTGTACGCTTATCTGCGACAACATGGCGGCAAGCCTGATGGCGGCCGGCCGGGTGGATGCCGTGCTCGTCGGCGCGGATCGCATCGCCGCCAATGGCGACACGGCCAACAAGATAGGCACGTACGGTGTGGCCGTGCTGGCGCGCCACCATGGCATTCCGTTCTACGTGGCGGCGCCTACGTCTACCATCGACTTCTCGCTGGCCGACGGCTCGGGCATTCCTATCGAGGAGCGCGATCCTTCCGAGGTGCTGCCGTACCCCTTGGCTGGCGTGGACGTGTGGAACCCCGCCTTCGACGTGACGCCTGCCAGCCTGATTACCGCCATCGTTACCGAACGTGGGGTGTTCGCGCCGGGGGAGCTGCGCTAGCCCTTTTCCGGTTTCCGGTTTCCGGTTTCGCCCGGCCCGTGCAGTGCTTTCGGCGGGGCGTCCGTTTGGGGGTCAACCGGGTCGTTTGGGCATAAAAGATAAGCGTCGCTCTTCGACTTGCCTGCGGCTGCGCTTCCTCGTCTGGTAGAATGAATTTCACGCAACAAGTCGCAAGGAGGCTCCCATGCGCATCATCTACCGCGAGGACCAAGAGCAGCGCGAGCACGAGGCGCTTTCCCCGGATGCGGCGTTCGCCGACGAGAGCGAGGGGCGCGCACGCTCCGCCCAGCCCGACATCCTGCGCAACGACTACCAACGCGATCGCGACAAGATACTGCATACGAAGTCGTTTCGTCGCCTGTCGCACAAGACCCAGGTATTCCTAGCCGCCGAGGGCGACCACTTCCGCACCCGGCTCACGCATACGCTGGAGGTCTCCCAGATCGCGCGCACCATTGCCCGCGCACTGGGGTTGAACGAGGATTTGACAGAGGCCATATCGCTCGGCCACGATCTGGGGCACACGCCGTTCGGGCATACGGGAGAGGATGCGCTGTCGCATTGCTTGGCACGCCATCGGGGCATCGACCCGCAGTCTCCACAAGCGGCGCTGCTCTACCGCCACAACGAGCAGAGCCTGCGCGTGGTCGAATGCATCGAGAACGGCGGAAAGGGTCTGAACCTGACGCCCGAGGTGCGCGACGGCATCCTCAGCCATACGGGAGCCTTGCGTGCCGAGACGCTCGAAGGGCGCATCGTGGGTACGGCCGACCGTATCGCCTATGTGAACCACGATATCGACGATGCCATCCGTGCCGGTATCTTGGCTGAAGACGATCTGCCTGCATCAACGCATGCCGTGTTGGGCCCCGACCACTCTTCGCGCATCGAGACGCTGGTGCTGGACATGGTGGAGACGTCGGCTGCCCTTGACGATATCCGCATGAGCGATTCTGTTTGGAATGCCATGATGGAGCTGCGGTCGTTCCTGTTCGCGCACGTGTACCAGGCCCCGGTCGTGCTGGCTGAAGTGGGTAAGGCCACCTATCTGATAACCTCGTTGTTCGACTACTACGTTGAGCATACCGGCGAGGTACCGCAGGAGTACCGTGCCATTTCGGAGGGCGACGACTTACGGGCGGTGTGCGACTTTGTAGCCGGCATGACCGACCGCTATGCCAAAAACCAGTTCCAGCAGTTGTTCGTGCCGCATTCGCTGCATTATTAAGCAGCGCCGTGAGAGGTTTTGACCTTGTGAGCCGCGTGCTCTTTTCCATGCGGGCTTGCGCTGCTCAAGGAATTTCTTGCGCACGTGCATGAAACTTGTATAATCGACTGGCTATGCTTTCCCAGGATCACATACGCCAGTCGTTCTCAGCCGCGCTGCCCATCATGTTGGGCTACGTGGCTATCGGCCTGCCGTGCGGCATCCTGTGTTCGTCTATCGGGCTGGATGCGGTGCAGGTGCTGCTGTTCTCGGTGCTGTTCTATTCGGGTGCCGGGCAGTTCATGATCCCGAACATGTGGTTGGCGGCATCGCCCATCGCCTCCATCATCGCCAGTGTGTCGCTGGTGAACACCCGCCAAACGCTCTACGCCGCCTCGTTCGCTCCGCGTTGCGAGGGCGTGAAGAAACGCCTGGCCTTCCTGTTCGCCGCCACGGTCACCGACGAGAGTTATGGGGTGAACACGGCCAAATTCGCGCAAGGCGACTGGTCGGTCGGCCGCGCCACGGCGGTGAACCTCATGTCGCAAAGCTCCTGGACGCTCTCGAATATCGCGGGTGTGCTGGTAGGAAACGCCATTGGCGTGCCGCTTGCTATTGCTGCCTTTGCCATGACGTCCATTTTCGTCTGCCTACTGGTGTCCCAGAAAGCCTCTGCTGCGACGTTCGTGGCGGCGGGCGCCGCGATGCTCGGCGTGTTCACCTGCAAGACCGTCGGCTTGGGAGGCCCGGCTATCCTCATAGGTGCGCTGGTCGGTGTCATGGCTGCCCTACTGTTCACCTGGGCCAAGGAGCGTGGGTAGATGCAGCCGATGGGTTGGGGCGACTTCCTTATCGTGTTTGTGTGCTGCGCGGTCACGATGCTGGTGTGCCGCGTGCTGCCGTTGTTCCTGCTGAAGGGAAAGCAGCTGCCCGAAGGCGTCGAGCGGGCGCTCGGGTTCATCCCTCCCGCCGCATTCGCCGCGCTGGTGGCGAACGACCTTTTGTCGCCGGGTATGTTCGATGCAGGCCTTTGGCCGGCTGCGGCCCCGCTGGTGGCTGCTGGCGTAGTGGCCCTGGTGGCGTGGAGGACGAAGTCGCTTTTGTGGTGTGCCGTGTCCGGCGTGGCCGCTTATGCGCTGCTCATGTTCCTCTAAGACCGGGCTGCGCTTTTGCATATTGCGTGAAAGATACGCGGTTTTGAGAAAAATCGCATCAAGATGAGCGTTTCTCCTTGCGTAGAGGCACGTTGAGAGGTATACTTTCCAATCGTGTCTTTACTCAGAACACGTTACAAGTTTTATTTTTTGAACACATAGAAGGATAAAGAACATGGACATCATTCGCGCTATCGAACAACAGCAGATCAAGCAGGACCTTCCTGATTTCAATGTGGGCGACAACGTGAAGGTCCATTACCGCATCGTCGAGGGCAGCCGCGAGCGTGTCCAGGTGTTCCAGGGCGACGTCATTCGCCGCCACGGCGTTTCCAGCCGCGAGACGTTCACGGTGCGCAAGATCAGCTTCTCCATCGGCGTGGAGCGTACGTTCCCCGTGCATTCCCCGAAGATCGAGAAGATCGAGGTTGTCCGCGAGGGCGACGTGCGTCGTGCCAAGCTGTACTACCTGCGCGACAAGGTGGGCAAGGCCGCCAAGATCAAAGAGAAGGCCTTCAGGTAAGAGTTTCTTGTTCAGCCAGCCTGCAGGCTGGCTGAATTGTTCGACGCTACGAGGACCCTGGTACTGATCTTCGCTCCTTTCATGCTTGCCCTCGCGTGCGAAAGCGCGTTCGGCCGCATGACGAGGCGATGGTCGATGCCGGGGTCCTTTTGCTATCTTAGGCAGATCGGCATGGTCGTTTCTGCGCTTTGCGCGAAAAGCAGGGTACGTCTTCATGGTATAGGTACCTTGCTTGCTGGGGTTGTTTGGAAACTTGAGGGAAAAGAGTGCTCATGGGCACCACCGTTGCGGAAATAAAGCTTCGTTTGCAAGAGGCGGGCATGCAGGAATTCGCCGTGCTGGAGCGATCGCTTGTGGCCGACGTGCGCAAGGGCGTACGCGATGCCGTGGAGGTGGCGCGGCGGCGTCTTGAGGCGGAACAGGCCGAGCGGCAGCGCCTTGCGTCGCTCTATGCCTACGAGCGCACGCTTGCGGCCGGGCGGGGGAGCGGTGTGGTTGTCGGGTTAGACGAGGTGGGGCGAGGGCCTCTTGCCGGTCCCCTTGCGGTAGGTGCCGTCGTGCTGCCCCTCGATGCCCCCATCGAGGGTCTGAACGATTCTAAGCAGGTCAAACCCGAAATGCGAGAATATATTGCCGAGAGGGTGAAGCAGGTGGCCGTGGCTTGGACGGTCGAGTACATCGAGGCGTCCGACATCGATGCCGCCGGTATGACGGCATCGCTTGTGATGGCGTTCCGACGAGCCGTGGCCCATATCGAGCAGGCAGGCGTTGTTCCCGACGTGATCTTGCTCGACGGCAATCCGCTGCGCCTCGATGCGCGCGAGGTGAACGTTGTCAAAGGCGACGCGCGATGCGCGTCGATCGCTGCAGCGTCGATCGTTGCCAAGGTCGAACGCGATGCGCTCATGTGTCGCTATGCGCAGCAGTATCCCGAGTACGGCTTCGATTCGTGCAAGGGCTACGCGAGCGCTGCCCATATTGACGCCATCAAGCGCTTCGGGCTGACGCCCATCCACCGTGCCTCGTTTTGCACTTCCTTCATGCAGCCGTCCTTGTTCTAGGGGTATCCACGCACCTGCTCTGCCGAATTCCCGTCTTGCCATGAACGGGTCGCTGCCTCTTTTGTGTTTCCATGCGGCCAATCGGCGATTTTGTTCAAACAGCCTTGTTAGGTGCCTGCAAGAACCTTCCCTCGATTGAGTTTTCCACCTTCGCCCTGGCAGTGCCGCGGGGGTTTCCCCTTGCTGTCGCAGCCCGGGTCGTCGTGCTTTTGGCCTGCGTATTCGAATGCAGGCTTCATAGTTGCTAGTTTTTTGCTGGAAACCTGCGCGATCCGTGCCGTGTCAGTGTGTAAAACGTGTCGGATGCGTGTCGGGAACGTGCCTGTTCAGGACGGTTCCGATGTCCCTCTGCTGACGGTTCCCCGGCAAGGTTGCGGCTCTATGATGCTCCCAGAGAAGAAAGGGGCGATCATATGGATCAAGGCAGTACGGCTATACAGAAACGGCCGACCGAAAAGCAGGGTGCCACACGAAAAACCGAAGGAGGACGTCGCTCGTCGGCAAAGGGCAAGGTGCCTTCGAAGAAGATAGCGGAGGCTTTGGGGGAGGTTGCCGAGGCGGAGCCGTCCTTGGGAAAGCGCAATGTCGAGCTGGGCCGGAAGGGAGAGGATGCTGCGGCACGTTTCCTTGATCGGCGCGGATACGACATCGTTGAGCGCAACTGGAAGTGTTTGGCCGGCGAGGCGGACATCATTGCGCGGGATGGTGAGGCGTTAGTGTTTATCGAGGTGAAGACACGTTCTTCTACCGATAAAGGTTTGCCTTCGGAAGCGGTGGACGCGAAGAAGCGACGGCGCTACGAGCGCATCGCCGCGTTGTTCTTGCAGGATTACGAGGTGGTGGATGTACCCGTGCGCTTCGACGTGGTCTCGCTCGTGGTGGTGTCTCCCGAACGGGCGCTCATACGCCACCATATCAACGCCTTTGCGGCCGGGTGAGCGCGATGTTCGGACGTTGCGCGGTGCAGGGAGCCACGCTGCGCGGCATCGAGGCCGTCCCGGTGGATGTGGAAGTGGTGGTGGGCCGCGGCATACCGGCGTTCTGCATCGTCGGCATGCCTGATGCCGCCATCCAGGAAGCACGTGAGCGTGTGCGAGCTGCGGTGCGGGCGAGCGGTTTCTCCATGCCCAACGAGCGCATC
Source organism: Gordonibacter sp. (assembly GCF_036667095.1). Classification (NCBI taxonomy): domain Bacteria; kingdom Bacillati; phylum Actinomycetota; class Coriobacteriia; order Eggerthellales; family Eggerthellaceae; genus Gordonibacter; species Gordonibacter sp. The sequence goes on from NZ_JAVWUP010000028.1 coordinate 18,696, forward strand.
GTGGTGAACCTTGCTCCTGGCGCCTTGCGAAAAACCGGGTCGGGGTTCGACCTTCCTATCGCCGTCGGCGTGTTGGTGGCGACAGGGCAGTTGGACATGCGGACGGTGGCGGGGGCCCTGTTGGTCGGGGAGCTGTCGATGGAGGGGTCGGTGCGCCCGGTGGCGGGGCTTTTGGCCTATGCCCTCTGCGCGCGCGATCGTGGGTGCGACCTGGTCTGCGCTTCGGCGCCCGAAGAGCTGGTGGCCATTGAGGGGCTGGTCCAGCGTGGAGTGCGCAAGCTCTCCGACTTTCGCGCCGAAGAGCTTTCCGTCTTAGACGCGGCATCGCCTCGCTACGAGGCCGCGATGCCTGATTTCCGGGACGTGGCAGGTCACGACTTGGCAAAACGTGCTCTTCAGATTGCTGCGGCGGGAAACCACGGCGTGCTTATGACGGGGCCTCCCGGATCGGGCAAGACCATGCTGGCATCGCGCCTGCCCTCCATTTTGCCGCCTCTCGATCAGCAGGAGGCCCTCGAGGCAGCGCTCATCTGCTCGGTTGCCGGCGAGAACCCTGCTGGTGCATTGGGAGGTGCGCGACCCTTTCGCAGCCCGCACCACTCGGCCTCTTTGGCGGGGTTGGTGGGCGGGGGTTCGCCGCCGCGTCCTGGCGAGGTGTCGCTGGCGCATCGCGGAGTGCTGTTTTTAGATGAATTTCCGCAGTTCAGACCTTCGGTATTGCAGTCGTTGCGCCAGCCGCTGGAATCGGGGAGGGTTGTGGTCACGCGTGCCGACGGAAACGTGGCGTTTCCGGCTCGCTTCATGCTGGTGGCAGCATCCAACCCGTGCCCGTGCGGCTACTTCGGCGATGCAGAGCATGCCTGCACGTGCACGGTGCCGCAGGTGCAAGCGTACCAAAACCGGGTGGGAGGTCCTCTCATGGATCGCATTGACCTGCATATCGCCGTGCGGCGTATACCGCCGCGCGAGGTGTTGGGCACGGGCGGCGGCGCATCGTCGGAAGAGTTGCGTGCGGGTGTCCTTCGTGCACGCGAGTACGCGTCGTGGCGTCGGGCACGTGCCGAAGACGACGGCAGTATGGCAGCGCTCGTGGCCGCTTGCAGGTTGTCGGATGCCGATCGGGCCTTCTACGAGGAGGCGACGGAGGCGGCTTGCATGAGCGGTCGCGCTATCATGCGCACGTTGACGGTGGCGCGTACGGTTGCCGACATGGAGGAGGCGCCCGCTGTATCCAAAGGTCACTTGTGCGAGGCCCTGGGATTTCGCTTGCGGGAAAGGACGGGGCTATGAGGCTTCGTGGCGAGCGTATCGAGCTTTCCTGTGCGGACGTAGGCTACCCGGCTGCCTTGGCGCGCATAGCTGATCCACCGCCGCGCCTTTACCTGGTGGGCGATCCGGATGCCCTTCGCGAAGGGCTGGCCGTCGTCGGCGCCCGCAAGGCCACGCCCTACGGGATATCCTGTGCGCAACGGTTTGCGGGCATGGCGGCTCGGCGGGGTGTGGTCATCGTGTCGGGCGGCGCGCGCGGCTGCGATGCTGCGGCTCACGAGGCCGCGCTTGCGGCGGGCGCACCGACCGTGGCGTTTTTGGGTGGGGGCTGTGACGAGCTGTACCCGGCCGAACACGTAGGGCTCTTTCAGCACATCGTCGACGCAGGTGGCGCGATCGTATCCGAGCGCCCTTGGAACTGCTCGCCGCGGCCTTATATGTTCCGGCTGCGCAACCGCCTGATAGCCGGCTTGGCGAGAGCCGTACTCATCGTAGAGGCCGGGCTTCCTTCGGGCACGTTTTCCACGGCAGACGAAGCGCTTGCCGCCGGCCGTGACGTGCTGGTGGTTCCCGGTGCCATCACCTCGGCCTCATCGCGCGGTGCGAACCGCCTGCTCTATCAAGGTGCTCTGCCGATCGTGGACGACGACTCCTTTGCCGACGCGCTGTTCTCGCTGTTCGGTTGCTTGAAGGAGCCTCCTTCTGCACTGAAGGACCGCCGGGACACGGCATCCTCGTCGCAAACAGTTGACGGGGGTGGCGCGCTTGTTGCTGTCTTGCGTGCCGAGACGAAGCATCCGGAGGATCTCTACGTCCTCGCGTGCACGCTTTGTGGACAGGAGGAGCCTCGTGCTTGGCTTATGCAGCATTTAGCCGAGGCCGAGCTCGCGGGCTCCATCGTCCGCTATCCTGACGGTCGCTGGGGGCCGGGCGGCCTGATCTTGTGAACGATCAAGAGGGGGTGTTCCATGCCGGTTATCTCCATGTTCTTTGGTATCGTGATTCTTATGTATAATGAACCGAACGGCAAGCATCATCGACCTCATATCCATGCGGAATATGCCGAATTCAAAGTTGCCATTGATTTTGATGGGACGGTGCTCTCGGGTAGGTTTCCTCGCAAAAAGGCAACCTTGGTGAAGGCCTGGTTGATGCTCCATAGAGAAGAGCTTGAAGCCGACTGGTTTCTTGCTCTGAACGGAGAGAAGCCGTTTAGAATCGATCCATTGCGATAGGTGGTGTTGTGTATGCGAAACAACTCGTTTGCCGAGGATGTTATTGTGGGTCTTGAGCCGGGCGAGCCTGCCATTGTTGCCGTAGCGCCCCTAGACGATTGCCGCTTGCTTTTGGAGTATGAGAATGGGGAGGCGAAGCGTTTCGATGTCGAGCCCTATTTCAACAACGGCTTCTTTAGTAAGCTAAAGGATAGGGACTACTTTGCTCGGGTGCGGGTTGCGTACGACGGCATGTCGGTTGCTTGGCCGGAAGGCCAGGATATTTGCCCTGAGGACTTGTATGACCTCAGCGAACCGGTCGCGTAATGCCTGCGATTTTCACGTTGTTGCCGCCCTTGCAAGCGGCAGGGTAGGGTATCCTAGCGAACATGCCTCAGACAGTTGCCATACTTGGTGCCGGACTCGCGGGAAGCGAGGCGGCGCTTCAGCTTGCCGACCGCGGAATTCGCGTGCGGCTTGTCGAGATGCGCCCGCAGGTACCCACGCCGGTGCATGTTACCGATGCGTGCGCCGAGCTGGTGTGCTCGAACTCGCTTAAAAGCATGAAGCCCGAAAGCGCTGCCGGCATGCTGAAAGCCGAGCTTGAGGCGCTTGGGTCGGATCTGATGGCCGCCGCGCGGCGGCACAGCGTTGCGGCCGGCGGCGCGCTTGCAGTCGACCGCGCTGCGTTCTCCCTCGATGTTACCGAGCGACTCGGTGCCCATCCGCTCATCGAGCTGGTGCGCGAGGAAGCGCGCGACTTGGCATCTTATGCGGCAAAGGCCGATGCCTTGATCGTGGCAACCGGGCCGCTTACCAGCGATGCGCTGGCTGAAGGACTGGCTTTGCTCACCGGCGACCACCACCTGGCATTCTACGATGCAGCCGCTCCCATTGTGATGGCCGACTCGCTTGACCAGGGGCTGCTGTTCAGGCAGAGCCGCTATGAAGACGGCGGCGACGGTGCGGGCGATTACTTGAACGCCCCCTTCTCGCGCGAGGAGTACGATGCGTTCATCGCCGAACTCGTTGCAGCTGAGCGTGTTATCCTGCGCGACTTCGAGGCGCGTGATTTGTTCCAGGCATGCCAGCCCATCGAGGAGATCGCGCGCAAGGGGCACGATGCTCCGCGCTTCGGCCCGCTCAAGCCGGTGGGGCTTACCGACCCGCGCACGGGACATCGTCCTTGGGCGGCTCTTCAGCTGCGCGCAGAAGATACGCATGGCACCTGTTACAACCTCGTGGGCTTCCAGACGAACCTGACGTTTTCCGAGCAGAAGCGCGTGTTCCGTATGATACCTGGATTGCAGGACGCCGAATTCGCGCGCTTGGGCGTCATGCATCGCAACACCTTTATGGATGCGCCCCGTCTTTTGGATGCCGGCTTGCGCCTCTCGACGCCGGCGGCCGACGCGTTGGGCGTCCCGGTGCATGTGGCTGGCCAACTTGCGGGTACGGAAGGGTATTGCGAGGCTATCCGTTCGGGACTGCATGCTGCGCTGGCGGTTGCGGCCGAGCTGGCAGGGGAGAACCTGCCTGCACTGCCGACCGAGACGGCCTTCGGTGCTCTTTTGGCCTATGCCACCGATCCTGCCACGCTGGATTACCAGCCGTTGCATGTGAACTTCGGCATCATGCCTCCGCTCGCCGTGCGCGTGCGCAACAAGCGCGACCGCTACGCCGCCTATGCCGCCCGCGGTGCCCAGGCCCTCGCGACGTACCGCGCAGCGCTTGCGGCAAAAGGGCTCGTGCCGTGCTGTGCTCCCGGTGAGGCCGGGGAGGCGACCTCCGTTCTTCAAGAGAGCGCCACCGGAGGACTCGATACCGGCGCCAAAGACGGCTCAGGCGGTTCCTCTGAGCGGGAGTGCCCCAGCCATGGGTGATGTCGGTCTTCCGCCCGACGAGGATGCCTGCGACCCGCAGACCGTATCCTTGGTTGAGGGTTTCTGCGATGCCCTGCGCGTCGAGCACGGCGCGTCGGTGCATACCGTGCGGGCCTATCGTATCGACCTTATGGGCTACGCCCGCTGGGCATCGCGCGAGAACATCGATCCCCTCACGGCTACGCATAAGCAGTTGCGCCGTTACTTGGGGGAACTTGACCATGCACAGTACTCGCGCACGACCATCAATCGTCGTCTGGCGGCTTTGCGCAGCTTCTTCCGCTGGCTCAATGTGACGGGGCGGACTGACTGCGATCCAGCCAGCGTGCTCTCGGGTCCGCGGCAGCAGAAGAGCCTGCCCCACGTTATCCGCACTTCCGACATGGTGAAACTGCTGTCCGTCTATGGCAAGCGCGATGCGGCAGGCAATCCTCGCGAGCAGACTTCGACCGATATGCGCAATCTGGCGCTGCTCGAGTTCCTCTATGCTTGCGGAGCCCGCGTTTCTGAGGCATCGGGTCTGTTGGCAGCGAACGTCGATTTTGAGCGTGGCCAGGTGAAGGTGTTCGGCAAGGGTGCGAAGGAGCGCATCATCCCCTTGCACGATCTGGCGTTGTCTTCTATGCGTACCTATCTGCTACTAGCGCGCCCGACGCTTCTACGCGACAAGGCGAGCGACTTCTTCTTCGTATCCACGCGAGGAAACGGCATGACTACCGATGCTATTCGCAAGATGTTCAAAGAGGCGTTGCGTGCCGCGGGTCTTGACGAGACGCTCTCGCCGCATGCCCTGCGCCACACGTTTGCCACCGACTTGCTGGACGGAGGAGCCGATCTGCGCAGCGTGCAGGAGATGCTGGGTCATGCAAGCCTTTCCACCACTCAGATATACACGCACCTCTCTCCCGGGCGTTTGAAGCAGGTCCACCACCGTGCGCATCCACGCGGCTGAAGTCGGCAGTCTGTCCGGGTCCGTTTTGCGTCGCCGCCTTAGCCATCCTGGTGCCACACTGCGTCTTGGCGCGCGGTAGCGCCGCCGCTCTTGCGATGCTATCTTGCGCAACGGTTGCGGCTGTTTGACCGCTGCCTGACGTTTCGCACCTGTACCCGCTCATTTCCTTTTCGACCCCCCACAATCGGGGGCAACAAGCACTGGCGCGCATGCTCGCGTCAACCCGCGTGGAAAGGGAAATGCCATGAGCAAGAAGAAACTGGGGATGATGGCCTGGGCCGTTGCCGTCGCACTTGCGTTCATGCCGTTTTTGCACGGTTGCACGAAAGGCGCCGCCCAAAACACCGCTCAGCCGGGCTCCGACCAGCAGAATACGGACACGCGCACCGAGGTTGTAAGGTACGGCCAGTTCATGACCGTTAACGGCGACGAAGTGACCGTCGTGGTGAGCGAACTGTAGCGTCGATGCGTCCTCTTTGGGCAGAGCCCTGTCCTCCTGCCGTGATGACTGCCTCTGTCAAGAGACTCCGTAGCGGTGTCTTCAGCAACGGAGTCCTCGGAATGGTCGCTGCGGGCTGGTCCGGTAGTCAAAAAATTTGGCTCAAAAATTTGCCTCGTTTCATGTCTCCGCTATAATGGTCAAAGCATACAATGAACATTGTTCACAAACGGAAGGGGCGAGGCCCGTGGTACGGCAAGGCGTCGACCGCAGCACGATCGCTCATGCGGCTTATACTCTGGCGGAAGAGCGCGGACTGCCGGCTTTGGGTATTCGCAACGTGGCCGAGGCGTGCGACGTGTCCGTTGGGACGATCTATAAGTACTTCCCGACGAAGGACGATCTAGTCGTCGAGGTTATCGGCACGTTCTGGCGCAATGCCTTCTCCGATGACCTGTGCCGCATCGTTCCCGGCGAACGCTTCGATGCCTTTACCGTCCGCTTACGCGAGACTTTGGGCAGTGCTCTCGCATCCTTCCGCTCCGACTGGCTACCGCAGATCAGCGCCCTGTCCATCCAAGGACGCGATGCGGGCAAGATGCGCGAGTCCCAAGTACTCGACCATATGCGCGACGGGCTTTTAGCCGTGCTTCTGGCTGACGGTGCTGCCGATCCGTCCCGCCTGGGGGTGGAGCCGGAGCAGTTGGCGGCTTTCGTTCGGGACAACCTTATCGCCAGCCTGTGCGCGGGCGAGGAGGAAAGCCGGGTGCTCGTGGCCCTGCTGCGTGCAGCTCTGTATGAGCCGTCGGCAGAGGCCGACGTCCTGTGTACGCAAGAAGCGACGGTTGCGGCCGCCGGGAAAAGGTGAGCTGAATGTTTAAGATCGCAACCGATAAGTTGCTGCTGGTGGCCGGTATCGTCTGGGCCATCGCCGGCGCGAACATCGCCAACATCGGACTGGGCGCATTCTGGCACGACTGGGGCTGGATAGCCTGGGCGCTTTTGGCGGGCATTATTGTGGTCTACGTGCTGTTCCATGTGTTCATCTTCACCAAGATGGTGAAGAAGCATGCCGCGCGTATTCGGGGCTACGAGGAGGACAGGACCTTCATCCTGAAGTTCTTCGACAAGCAAGGCTATATCATGATGTCCATCATGATGGGCGGCGGCATTGCCCTGCGCATGTCGGGATTGATCCCGGACTGGTTCTTTGCGTTTTTCTATACCGGCCTGGGCATTGCGCTGATGGTGGCTGGCATCAGCTTCATCATACGCTATTTCAGAAGCCCCGAGCCGGGCTGTCCGGTTATGCCTAGCACGTACGCAAAGCACGACGAGCACTGAGCTTCGCTGCACTGCGGCGCGCCGTTCCCTCCTTAAGACTTTACGTGGTTTCGTGACGAAACGGTTACGGCGTGCCTTTCTTGGTCTTC
>NZ_JAVWUP010000029.1:0-1136 GCF_036667095.1 Gordonibacter sp.
ATACCTATGCGTTTTGCTCCGGGGGCTACTCGCCCCCGAGTCCCCTCGGCAGGGTGAAACGCCACCCTGCACCCACCGCGACTTCGGACATGCTTGTAGGGTGTCCGAAGTCGAATTATCTTTGATTCCTACTTACCTTTTGGGGCTGCGCGCCCCAAACCCCGGCAGGAGCGCAACCTGCGCCCCTGCACTCTCGGGTTTCTTCTTGCCGCCAGGCGGCAAATTCCAAGTATCGATGAATCCCCGCTCAAGCGCCGCGGGGCTTATGGCATGGGAACCGACACCCTGCGCAGCCCACGCAACATCCCCACAAAGCCGCCGTTTTCCACGCTCTCGAGGGCGGCTTTGTGGAGATGGCACGCTTGAGCGCTTTGCGAAGACAGCTCCGGGAGCCGAACCCCATGCCAGGCGGCAGGCATGCCGAAGCAAGCAGGCTTGCAATCGGCGGACCGATTCAAACACAGAGAGGATTTACACCATGGGAAACAGAGCAATCATCACCACCGAGGATTTCAGCATGAGCATGTATTTGCACTGGCAGGGCGGGCGTGACAGTGTGGAGCCATTCTTGGATTACTGCCGCCTGCGTGGTTTCCGCTCGCCAGAGACCGACTGTTACGGATGGGCGCGCTTGGCACAGGTCGTCTGCAATTTCATGGGTTCCGAGGGCCTGTCATGTGGCATCGCACCTTACAGCCGAGGGCAAGAGCCCATGTCCGACAACGGCGACTACGTCATCCGCAATTGGGAGATTGTGGAGCGCCGTTGCCCGTGGGAGGACTTCGAAGAGCAGGCCGAATACGACCACGACGAGATGCTGCATGCCATCGACCGTGCACAGCCTAAAGCTCAACAGCTGGGCGCATACCTTGACGCAGTAGTCCTGCCCACATCGGAAGTTCGGGTGGGCGATGTGGCCTACATGCAAAACATCGGCACAACGCCAAAGGCATGCGAGGTGCTGGGTCGCGCCAAACGCCCAGGCAGCTTCGGCCACGGCGAGGAACTTCCCTTCGTGAAGTTATACGAAAACGACGGCCACTACGACACCAACCCCAACAACTTCTTGAGCAGCAAGACCGCGCGTATCGTACCGAGAAGCTAAAAGCAGCCAAGCCAACAAGCCGCCCCACCGA
>NZ_JAVWUP010000029.1:1146-9804 GCF_036667095.1 Gordonibacter sp.
AGCCATGAACACAGCAGACGCAACGCTTCCAAGGGCCGAGGACATCGAAATCGACCTTACGCTCCCCGTTGCCGAAAGGCGCGAGAGTTTCCTGCGCCAGATGGGCGGCAATCCATACCGCTTCACCTCATGCGGCGTACCCGTAACCGTGAGCTTCAAGGACGAATGCACGCTCGAGGAAGCAGTGGGCCACTACCTCGCCATGCAAGAGCTTGCCGCAGAGCAAGGGCTTGGCCCGGGTGCAGCTTAGAAACCGCGTCCCATATTCACGGGGACATTATGTCCCCGTGAATATGGTCAAAAATCCGCCCGCAAGCGGGCGACAACATATCGTGAACATATATATGATCAGGAGGCGTGATAAAATGGAGAGTGTAATACCAACCACAACAAGAAAGGCTGACAACCCGTCGGAAGCGCATCCCGACAATAACCGAATAGCCAGCAGGCATCTTCCGGATTCACCCGCCTGCGAAACGAAAAGGAGTTGACATGAGAGTGCTCACCGTCAGCAATTTCAAGGGAGGCGTGGCCAAGACAACCACTGCCACCAACCTTGCCGTGCTCTGCGCCCAGAAGGGCCTGCGCACGCTTATCATCGACCTCGACCCACAAGCGTCGACATCGGATTACTACGACCTCTACGACGAAGCGCGCGATACCTGCCGTTCGGCAATAGAGCTCCTTTACGACGAGGCACCCGTCTCCGAATGTGCTCATCTAACACGCATCGAGAACCTGAGTGCCATCCCCACCACGCTCAATCTCATAGACCAAAACGAACTCATGCTGCGCGAGCAAAGACTACGTTTTGCGCTCGACGACGCCGAAGGCGAATACGATGTTGCCATCATCGATTGCGCACCTTCAGCAAAACAACTCGCGCTCTGCGCATACGTAGCCACATCGGGACGCGGCACTATCATAGTGCCCGTCAAACTCGATTCTACCGTCATGCGCGGCACAACCTCAGCGGTGCAAGCTATCGAAGGGATAGCCACGAAGCTGCGCATCCCTGCACCCGATTGGAAGATTCTTCGCACCTGCGTGCCTGGTCGTATGACACGAGCCGAGCAAACCGGCGCCGCCGTGCTCGACCGCTTCTTTTCCGATCACCAGTTCGACACCATCATCCACCAGTCCGCAAAGGTTGCCGAGGGTAGCTGGGAATGGAAACCTATCGTGGAGTTCGATCCTGAATGCCGCCCCGCACAAGATTACCGCGCACTATTCGAGGAGCTAGGATTATGAGCCGCGTAGAAGAAGTTGCACGTCGCTTCTCGTTAGCGGGAATATTGGATGACGCCACCCAAACACGCGACCGCTTCCCCATCCGCGAAATTGAGGTCGACAACATCGCCGACCATCCTGCCAACGACGCTTATTCCATGGGAGAAGATGGCATAGCAGCTCTTGCCAAATCCATACGAGCCGAGGGGCTCACCGATATTCCACTCGTGCGCAAGATGTCCGATGGTAGTTTTCAGATGCTTTCGGGCCACCGCCGCAAGGCAGCCTTTGCACTGCTGGCTAAATCCGATCCGACGTTTGCAAAGATTCCCTGCCGCGTGGTGGAGAACGTCAGCGATGAGCAATCTGAAGTATTGTTGCATACCGCAAATTACTTCACGCGCCAGCTCAACGTGATGGAGCGCGCCGAAGCGACGCGTGCCTTAGGAATAGAAGTCGAACGCTTGCGCGAGGCAGATCCCTCCCTCAAAGGCGAGCGGACGGCAGACCTCAAGGCCGCCATCATCGAAGCGCAGACGGGCCGCACTATCACGGGCAAGACCGTTCTTCGGCAAGAAGCGGTCGCCCGTCGAGTCGAAGACAACCTTGCCACGCCGTGGCAGACGCTTGCACGCGCAGGCGAGCTGACCGATGCCGACATCAACCGTCTCGCCAAGATTGACGCGAAAAAGCAACAAACGCTCTATGCGAAACGTGCCGCCAAATCACTCGATAAGCTCCAAACGTCCGCACTTATCAAGGAGGCGCTTGGCTACGACGAGCCTGCAGCAAAAGCACTCACAACGGCTAAGCGCGAGCTTTCAAAAGCCCTTGCCCTTGCGCGCGACAAGGGCGCTTCCCTTGACGTGAACATGGTTGGCAGCATCGTTTATATCTGTGGCGAGCTATCCGAGATAGTATCACTGAGGGATTGAGCAACCACAATAATCGCGGGGACATTATGTCCCCGTAGGTTGCAAAGCCCCGAAAACACGACCCTTGGACCTCTTTTAGCAAGCTGCCTATCCGGTATTACATACGCGGATAGAGCTTGTCCGAGCACCGTTTCGACTTTGCCGGCGTGCCGCTTGTCGCGTGCATCCAGCAAAGCAGAATCGGCTTTCCGGCACCCAAGCTGGCGGCTCGCGAATAGTCGCCTCAGCTTGCAGCCGCACCGCCTAATCGTGTCCGCAGCGCGGCCTTAGCGGGGGTGGCCCCACGCCCCAAGGGTGCAAACAAAACCCATGGGATTCACGGGGACATTATGTCCCCGTAGCAAATAACAAGAACGCACTCGCCCTTCCGGACATACGCGAGCTTGCCAACGAAAAGGAGAACAACGACCATGAGAACCTACACCCATACCGCAAGCATCAAGCTAACCGATTCCGACTATCGCACACTCTACAGATCAAGTCGCGAAGCGGGCGTCACGCAATCTCAGTACCTGCGCACACTCATCCGCCTTCCCCAACCAGCTGAAAATTACGACCAGCCACGCGTCTTCCTCATCGACGGAAAGTCGATCGGAGGTATCCATCGCGAACTCGTCCGCTGGGGTCGCCATTACAACCAAGCGGTCCATGCGCTCAACACTCAGGCACTGTTCTGCCGTCGCGGAAACCCACCCGAGTACCAGACATTCCTGGCAAACCTTGATGAGGTTTCCTTAAAGCTTGAGCGCATCGAAGGCGGACTCTCATCGGTGGAGTACGCGCTTTGCGATATTGCGCATTCGCTTGTAGTAAGCGGCGATTAGCATGCCCGTCGTAAAACCCATATCGGGTCACACCTCATGCAAAGGTATACGCGACTACCTCAATAAGGAAGGCCGCGCTCTTGCCTGCGACCTGTTCAACCTCAGCTGGGATGAGCGGGAAATGGATAGCTACGATGATTCCGAAAAGTCATGTATCGATTGGGCGGCGGAGATGGATCTGACGCGTGCTGCATACGGAAATGACACGCCATATCGCGGAAAATGTGCCCGTACCTATAAGCACTATGTCCTCTCTCCTGACCCTGGAGACAAAGTCAACCTTGCTCGCATGCGAGAGTTCGCCAAAACTTGGGCTCTGGAAAATTTCGCCGATTACGAAGTGGCGATAACCTACCACGACGACAACGCCAAAGAGATTATGCACGCTCATATCGTCGTGAACAATACGAACCTCGCAACGGGAAACCGCCTGCAAGATCCGGACCCGCGCGCCCTCAAGCGCTCTGCGCAAAGGCTTGCCGAGGAGCGCGGTATGTCGTTTTTCGTTGATGAACCACCAGCAGAGGAAACTCCTTCTTTTGGCGGAAACCATGCTCCAGCAAAGCGCGAGCGGGTCCACTACCGGCGGGCTGAACGTGAGCTTGAGGCTCAAGGCAAATACTCATGGGTTGCCGATATCCGCAGTCGCGTTGGCATAGCCATGCGCCTTGCTCAAAGCGATAACGAGTTCGCAAAAATCTTATCCGAGCTAGGCATAGAACGCAGAGAAGCATCCGAGCGCAACGGGAAGGCTGATTGGTTATATGCACTTGAAGGTCATGAGACGTGGTGCATCCGGGGAGAAGGATTAGGCACGGCTTATGGCAAAGCAGCTGTCGAATCCGCGCTCAGGTCACCTTCGCCGATGCAACCTGAGTTGGTGCGTCAACTGGCTGAAAACGCCGTCGAAGTCGGAGGGTGGCGCGATCTTAAGCAGCTTGCAGGCGCGCTCGATGTAACAACACGCTGGCATGTCAGGTCAATGGGAGACTTCGAAAGAAAGATCGCCTCAGCACACGCCCGTGGCGATGAGGAGTCTGTCGTAAGGCTTGCTGCCGCGGAGGCATATTTGACGGAGAAGGGCATCGAGCCCAAAGCTGCGCTTCCAGCATCACGGGCAGTTCGTCAACCAGCCCCCGACACCACAGGACAAGACCGACGCAATAACTTCAGCAATAACGCCAGTATGAGTGAAGAACAGCGCAGAGAGCACCAGCGCGATGATCGCGGAAAGGATAGATAAGCGTGAAAATAACCATCAATTACGATAACGGCCGCAGGGAAACGTTTGATTCCAGCAGCTTGGTCTCAACACAACCGTTCGGCCATGCAACCCTCGTGACCGAATTCGACTTACGTCTGGACCTCCTGACAAAGGGCGACCTAGTTGTTGATATCCACCACTACGACGACACAGGAGAAGGAGAATCCGGAAGCGTACCGGAGCTCGAGCGCAGGTGTGGTCGCAGATGCAAAATTGCCGACCGCACCGAGGTGCCACACATCAAAACCATTTACGCCGATGAAAAAGCCATTGCCTGGAGTCAAGGCGGTGCACTCGTTGACGCAGAACGCTTTGAATATGCCTGTTCGCTCTACTACTCGGGCAAGGGCACTGCATCGAACAACTATCGCGCGCTATGGCTGCATGACTACCTGACCTTTGCTCACCCAGAGATCGCAGACGACGCTGAAATCTGCCAGATTTTCGGATATCCACTTGCAGCCTATCAAGATGCTGAAGCTTGCGAATGGGCTCAACCGAAGCAGGAAGAAAAGAAGGAGAAAGAGTAATGAAACTGATTGTCAGGTTTATAAAGTGGCTGTTCAGACATGCGTTTATGTGAGGGTGGTGTTGAAGGTGAAGGTTAAGGAACAAATTAGAAGGATGCTCGTCGCGGTCAAATCACATAAGAAGCAAGCGGCGGTTATTGGCACTTGCATAATCATCATCATTGGCGTTACGGTTGCACTGTCACTCGCAACCTGCTCGAGCAATTCCAATAAAAGGCATGACGGAGTTACCGAGAACAACATCGATGGCTTCTCATTCGAGCGGTTCAATAAAATTAGAGAGACCGGCGCCACCGATGCAGGCGATAGCAATGATGGCAGCCAAGATGAGGTTGGTGAAAACAAAGGCAACACACAAGAACAGATTGACGCCCTCACAGAGCAATCCAGCGAATTTAGCAACCTAGGTCAAGACGCAGGCAAGGGTTCAACACCTGACGGCTCAGCCTCGAACAATATTCCCAACGACGATAGCTCCACCAACAATGTCAATGCTCCCCAAGCACCAACAACGCCAGAAAAGCACTGGGTCGTTGATTACGAACAGGTTTGGGTAGAGGACTCCCCAGCCTGGATCGAGCAAGTGCCAATTTATGGGTATGAGGAGCAGTCCGTCTGCAATATCTGCAACCAGGTCATTACCAACAACGAAGTCGCACACGGCAAGGCACATATGCAGGCCGGTGAAGGTTCTGGGCACCACACGGAGTATAAGCAGGTTGTCACGGGATACAACACGGTCGGCCACCCAGCAGAGGGTCACTATACAACCGTAGAGTCGGGAGGGCATTGGGAATAAACATCTTTATTGAAACTTCGTGTGTTAATCATGCACAGTTAATCATGCACCGCCACAAGACGCGACGGTGCATTTTTGATTCTCCATAATCAAGCTATCTCTTCTTGGGAAAAGCAGGTTTCGTTCACCGATGCACACACATCCGCAAGAATGCCCTTAAGGGTTTCGAAATAATATTTAGCCTCACGATCAAGGGTGCCGTCTTGAACTAATTCATAATCAATGGTTTCCGCCATTCCTTCAAAGAATGATTTGTAAAATTTCTTAGCATCAAATTTACCGCTCTTCTTCTCTATCTCAAAAATTCTATTGTTGTCTTCTGTACTTAGTTCCAATTGATACCTATCCCCAAGCACTCTGAAGCTAATCTGCCTTTTCATATCGTTTCATCCTTTTCTTTATCGTATCTAAACCGCCTTCTACATTCTCTGCCACAAGACCTAACATTTTGTAATCGTCACATTCATATTCAAGCGCTCCTGACGAAATGGAAATTTTTCCCTCATCATCTCGCTTAATCAGTATCACGTTGTCGGCATCAAGATTCACAATAAATTGAGGATTATGCGTCACCAATATCACTTGCCTACTTTGTGCAATGTTCCTGAAATCCTTGATTACAGCAGACTTTATGGCAGTCTGCGATATCTGATCCTCAGGTTGGTCAATAAGATATATTGAGCTGCCCTCAAGTCCATCAGCAAGAAGGGCAAAATAAATCTGAGCATTATATCCTTGCGAACGAGTCATAAATAAATCGTCCCCTTGATTAATTATTGCCTGCTGAGGTTTGAGTGCGTCATCGAGCAAGCTGTTAAGCTTGTTCTCTAGAACCAGAATAGGATCACCATCCTCATCATGGTATTGCAGAAGGCACTTCTTTAACGTAGAGGCGTCAACAGTCGAAGTGTCAATGTGCTTCCCCGCGCGTAGAACTTTAGACACGATATCTTCAAGAAAACGAGGAGAAATTTCCCTTGAAGCTGTTCGGGAGACAAAAACATACGCTCCAACGTTCTTTGTATCCGGCTTAATGGTAACGGGATCAAAAGAAAACTTCACTTCCTTAACCAGAGTTCTTTTTTTAATAATACTGGCAACTCCCTCCGCAAAGGAGTTTTTATCCGAAAGGAAGCGCGTCTCAAGCTTACCTCTGTCCGTCGATCGATCTGTGAAGGATTTCTTTTTTGCATCTAGGACGGTATTGATGGCGTTGGCTATCGATTCATCCCGCTTGAGTGCACTGACTTGCCCCTGATGCTTTTTGATGATTTTGTTTAATATCCTCTCAACTGAAGCGATATCTTCAATATCTTCTTCGTCGAGTTGTTTCGCAAACGAATCTTTAAAGCCTTCAACAATATTGACAGCTTTTTTCAATTTCGAGACAAAACTCGTCTCCTTGGTGGAAGACACCGCGCTTGCTCTCCCGATGATTTTCAGACCTGTCACTTCGGCTTGTTCACAAAAAGGCGGAATCGAAAAATCGCAAAGAGCGGCCAACTGTTTTTGATAATCAACAGAACAGCGAACCGCCTGTACGTATGCATCCAAATATCGTTGTGCAATCTCTCGGTAGTTCCCCACATCTACAGCTTCAGGGAATTTTCCTTGCAGCTCCTCGCTGATTAGACCTTGCCCGAGATTCTCAAACCTATCCCTAATAACACCTTGGTGGTCAATCTTGAAATTCCCTTCAGGTATTACCGTCTCAACGACTATCCCGTTATCCTTAAGATACTTTTCATATCCATCTGATAACTGTTTCTTTATGCCATGATACTGAGTCAATTTGCTTATTAGCAACGATTTTCCGATTGAGTTATCACCAATAATTACGTTAATTCCTGGAGAAAGTGGTATAGAAATAGAGCTTTCATTTAATTGAAGTTCAATAGAATCCTTCGACTCGGGTGCCGGACTAAAAAAACTGTTGACAGTTTTGATACGTCCGAAATCGGTTACCGCCATTGCAAGACCCTTGAATGTTGGCAAGCATTTCAAGTACGTATATGGCATTTCGTCCTGTTTATGCTCGTCATAATGGGGATAAACGGACCATTGATGACAATCACTACCAGTAATAAAGCGAAGCTTATCCTCTATGTCCTTTTCATAAATATAGTTCTTATTAAAAAGTTCGTTTTTTCTATTCTTGTATTCGAATACATCGAAGTATTCCAGAAACAGGAATCTATCAAATCCCTGTTCTCCTACACTGTTCGCATCAGCATGTCTTACATTTTGGGATGTAAGCGAATTTTTCTGATGTGCTATTAGAACGACATTTGAATTGATTGAACGAATGATTTCCCAAAATTTTGTTTCGCTGAATGCAGATTTCCCATCGTATTTAGGCTTTCCCGATATGCAAGGAATCGCACTGACAATTCGATTTTCGATTTCATCTTCTGTATCGTCGAAGATTGCGACGATATGCACCTGAGAGTCTTCCTCATTATCACTAGGAAAGAGAACGCTGAACTCAACAGCAGGGAGCACTTTTCTAATACAGTTATCCGCACACTCTTCCTCTTTTAGTTTGAGATAGAGTTCTTTATCAAAGGCATCGTGATCGGATATTGCGCACATATTAACTTTTTTATTCTTAAGGCCTTCAATCAGCACTGAAATATTCTTCAGTGTTCCATCTTTAACCTTCGAATCATCCTTATGACTTGAAGCATGGGAATGAATATGAAAGTCAACCTTTTGTCCAGTAAGAACCACTTTTTCCTGAGCCAACACAGTCCTCCTCTCGCTTATCTTAATTTGCTACATTTTAAATCTTCCAAAAAGCAAATCACTCAACAATTTTAGTTGATTGATAAATCTCGGGATAGACGATAGTAACTATCATTTTCATCGAGTATAGGAGAGTCCTCGTAAGATCAAGGACCGCAGCCTTGGCGCTTTTCGCGTCAGAGCTGCGGTCCTTATCGAACGCTCCCTTCCGTAAATTAAACGATTAGCCTACTCGCTAATCAAATGCTCTTCCTCCCAGCGGGCGGCGTTGCCAGAGGCTTGGCAACAGGCGAGCGCTACTACGATTGCGGCTCCCATGAGGATGCCGATA
>NZ_JAVWUP010000029.1:9814-25765 GCF_036667095.1 Gordonibacter sp.
CCAGACAATCATTGCAGGTCCTCCTCTACATCCACGACCTCATCGGCTGCCTTGCGGCGGCGAAGATAGATCCCCGCACCGGCCGTTGTACCCGCACCAGCTGCTGCAAGTGCAACTACCCACCAGGGGAAACTGTCGCCAGTCTTCGGAAGGTCCGCCTGCTCACTTTCCTTAGCAGGCACAGCCTTATCCTTCATCTCAACCTTTTGCACATCACCTGTGGCTTCAACCGTGAACTTAACATCCTCAGCAATCTCATAGCCAGCGGGAGCACTAGTCTCGCGCAAAGTGTAATCGCCAGGTTCCAACCCGTTAATGCGGTGAACCTTGCCGTCGGTATCCCATTCGGCAACGACCTTGTTATCCTTGTCGATTACCCGCAAATGCGCTCCAGGAAGCTCTTCGCCCGTAGCGATATCGGTCTTGGAGATGTCGACCTTGGTATAGTCATCTTTCATTTCAACTTTCTGCACATCGCCCGTTGGTTCAACGGTGAACTCAACCGAAGTTGCCATCAGGTAGCCTTCAGGCGCAATAGTTTCAGTGAGTACGTAATCACCCGGTTCAATGCCAACAATACGATGAGCCTCATCAGTGGAAACCCATTCCTCAACGACATTGCCATCTTTGTCGATGATAACCAGCGTGGCACCCGGCAACTCTTCGCCTGTGGTGGCATCAGTTTTGCTGATATCCAAAACAGTCGGCGTGTTCTCGAAGGTGAGCTCAAGCGTATCGCTGAACTGAGCATCCTGGGCGTCCAAACCAATGAAGCCCTGGTCATCGACCTTAAAGGTTACAGGCTGGGTCTCCAATGGCATAAAATAGCCCGCAGGTGTTTGAATCTCTTCAACCTCGAACGTACCATGCGGCATGTAGGGCAGCTCTGCTGTGCCGTTAGCCTCAGTAGTCAACTCGTACTCCCACTTGACGTTAAAGCTGGAATCTAACTCGCCAACAGCTGCAGGTGCCATTTGCGTGATGCGAAACGTCGCGCCACCAAGCGCCTTGGTCGTGTCAGTAGAATCCACCTTCAACAATTTAAGCGTGGTCGGCATATCAACCATATCGAACTCCTCGACCACAACAGGCACAAGCTGGCCTTGACTCTGGATGCCAATGTGATGCTCCTCTGTATCGAGTGCCCAGCCTTCAGGACTCTTGGTCTCGTAGGCCACATAATTGCCCAGAAACAAATCCTCAATCGAGGCCTTTCCTTGCGCATCTGTGATCACGTAGCCGACAATCTGCCCGTCCGAAAAGCGCACGGTACCGTCGCCTGTTACCACGTCACCTTCGGCCTTGATACAGTACTCGGCTCCCTCAACTGGTACCTTGGTGGTGCCGTCGGTTTTGAGCAATTGGACCTCAGCGCGGATAGGTGCATCAGCATAGGTAACGATAATGGGATCATCCCACGTGTGGTATTCATCAACTGCGAAGGTAATATCCTGCCCACCCAACACGTAGCCCTCAGGTGCCTGCACCTCATGGATGGTATAGGTGCCCTCATCGAGCTTCATCGGCAAAGTGACATGGCCCGTGCTACCGATGGTGGCCCATGTGTCCACGACCACCTCATTCATGTGGTCGGTATAGGTAACCAGCTTGTCGTCATCGTCGAAGATTTGGAAACTGCATGCAAGCGGGATCGACTTGCCGGTAGTACTGTCGACCTTTTGGATGGTGAGCGGGGTCTGCGGGATATGGTTTGCCACTACCTGAATGGGATCGTACTGACCCTCGGCAGAAACCGTGATCTTCCAGTCGTCCACGCCAATGAGCGTGATACCGTGTTCGGCCTTCACGCGCTCAGCAACATCATCAGGAATAATTTCATGCACCGTGTATTCACCGTAGGCCAAAGCCGCACTCCAGCCTGCAGGCACATGGGTCTTCGTGGACGCAAAACCATTCTCGTCAGTGACAAGCGTACAAACGACGCCCCCTTGTTGCACCTCCTCGCCCGTATCAGGAGATACCACCGCACTCACGTTCTCATTGATAATCTGGAACTGCACGCCTTCGATGGCGATACGGGTAAACTCCTGATTCTCGTCATTATTGTTGGTAGGTACTTCCTTGAACAGGCGATAATCACCCCGCTGTACTGTGTCGGGAACCTTTGGCGTGTTCCACGAATACGCGCTCTCACCAATAACGCCGTCACTCGTGATCTGCACACAGAACTTACGTGGTGGATTGGCTGGATTTACCCCATCGTCAAGGTTATATCCCTGCGGCGCTTTGACCTCCTCAATCACTGCAGTTCCAAGCGGCATGCATGCCGTGGTGCCGTTGGTCTGATAGTAAAGGATATCTCCTGCAACCTTGTATTCGTCAGAAAAGTAAGCGAACCCATCCTCATCAGTCGCAAACGTCCAAGAACGCACAGGGTCCCCCGACGCCTGTGCTGCTTCGGCACTCGAATAGTAGCCATCGTAGTACCTCACGCTGAATTGGGCACCAGAAAGGTCAGACGCCCCTTGGGGTCGATTGGTGTTGGTTGTTGCATCCACCTTACCCACCAGCATGCCCACGGGGTCGGTGCGAGCCAAGTCAACGACCGTCCCGCCGTTGACCGCCGCAGTCGCATCAGACGCTACCGCCACAGGATACGCTGTCTCGTCAATCGCCATACCAGAAGAAGGCTCAATTTCCTTGACCCAGTAGCTACCTACTTCAAGCTCATCAGCCTTAGCATAGCCACCTGTATCCGTAACCATAGTCTTCACTAAATTGGAGCAAGCAGCATCAGCATACACACCATAAATCGCGTTTTCGACCGAATAGCAGCCGTTACCTTCAGTAACGTGAGGATTCGACGATACCTTCGTCAGTTCAACCGCGCCGTAAGGAATGTATTCAAAAGAAAGGATGAGCTGAGTACTTGAACCCGTATAGAGCATGAACGTAGAAAAGTTACCTGGCACTTCGCCACCGCGCATGGCAATCTGGCGTCCTGTAGCATGAATGTTGATCTCAGAACCATCAGTTCCAAATCCGATAACTTGCTCACGTGCCCAGTCCTTAAAGTCCTGGCTACACCCATAGAGCGCATAGTCTCCATTGCTTGAGAATGTGTCTGATAGCAGAATATGCGCAAGGGCCGCATAACGTGCATCGTTCATCTCAGTGCCGTCATACCACGTGCTTGGCCACAATGATGCATCAAATCCAGGGCTACCATAGCTAAACCAAAGATCAGCTATCGTTTCGGCACTGCGTCCGCTCGGTGCCACCACAGATTCCTTGGCGTAGTTTCCGGAACTTGGCGTAGCCGCCCCCGGGTTGCCGCAATAGGCCATCTCGCCGTTGACGTGCATCCAATTGGTTCCATATCCCCCATAATAAATTGCACCGCCCACAACCAAATCGGCAGATTCGCCAGCATAGGCATCGCGAATATCGGCCGCACCGACAGATAGAACCGAAGCAAACGCCAATGTTAGCGCCAACAAGACACTCATGGCTTTTTCTACCTTTGTAGGATGAATAACCTTTTCCTTTAATGTTTCTTGCATTTCTCCCACCGCCTTATCGTTGCTGACAAGTACGATTGGCAACGGGATTATCCTGACCTATGCGCGAGCTCTCCCGCGCGGTAGCAGCACGCTCTGCAAGTGGGCGCTCAGCATCATGCGCCTCGGCCCATCGGCGGCGCGCTTCCACAAGTGCTTCCTTGATTGCAGTCGGCATCACCTTAACAGTATCCTTAACTGCCGTCCCATCTTCATCGCGCAAAGGATTTCCATCCTCTCCGATGAACGTTTTTGTAAGCCAAACCTCCCGATTATCCAGCAATGGCACGTCGTACCAATCATCCCCCTTATACTTCGAAGGGTTCACAAACTTCGGACTGAATTGATAACCGCTCACATCAACGCCGTCTATAACGGTGTCCGAAGGTAACGTCACTTGGTTAAAGGTCTTTGCCTCGCCCGTTTCGCGATCGGCATACTCTATCCCTTGGCGCACAAAGCTCTTGTGAAACGAGAGATAGACGTTTTTCTTTTCTGCCATGTATATCAGTGCTCCTTTTCGTTTTCGGGCCCATGAATCCGGAAGTGAGCCCTTTCGTTATCGCGGGGACATAATGTCCCCGTAAACTCTCCGCGTCGTCATCGATACAACGCGACAGCCTCCTTTCTCCTTTTTAAGACAGCTCGAAATTCTTTTTCACCGTCTACCTTTATCTGATTTTTAACTGCATTGGAAACCGCCAAGCTGCTATCCGCCCACAATGTCACGCGCCCAGCTGCCACTCTTGACGAGGGACAAAATGAGCAGAATACACATTGCGAGATATTGAAGTGCATAAGTAAGGCCGTTAGCAATGCCATCGATGGGCGTATTTGTGCCAGGATTGGCAGCATTCAACCCGCCAAGGACGATTGGAAAGGACACAAGCAAAACAAGGATGATGATCCCCGCCAGACATACGGCCACGAAATTCTTAAGGTATCCAACGCCAATCTGACGTGTATCCTCGGTGCCCATCAATGCAAGCGGAATAGGACTAAAAGCAGCCATGAGGTATAGCTGAATGGCTCGTGCCCAGGAAACAACCAGTGCCACAATGTATGCCGCCAGCACTACGACCCAGCTGATAAGAGCCACAATAAGCATGGCGACAAGTGCTGCTACATCATCATTGGTGGTGACAATTGACACGGCATTGAGGTCGATAACACCGCCCGCGCCGAACATATTAATAATGCGCTCAATGGCAAGTTTGGTTACAGCATAGATTGACGACATAATCTCGAAGCTATTCTTTAAGAGAAACAAAAATACCGCGAAAAATACCAGTAGAAATACGACCTCTTTGATTCCCGGCATGCTCGCGTTTCCATCCATTCTCTGCGAGATTTGAATAAGCTTGATAGTAAACACAAACCCGAGAACTCCGCAGCCGATAGGCAGTATTGCAACCTGCCAAACGCCATAAACAAGAGAATACATGGTAGTTTCTCCTGCTGTGCCAAGCATCGAATCGAAACTAGCGGCAAGAATGCCGTCATAACCAATGGATTTAAGCATGTTTATTTGATTCGCGAAGATCCAGTTGCAGCACTCACGTAATACCCCGCAAAGCCACTTGTTAATGTCATCGCCAATGGCCGCAAACGCAAAGTCAGGAAAAAGCATAAGCGAACTTAGCATGAGAAACGTAAAAGCAAAGGGCAGAACAAAGCGCGGACTCTTGATTGAAACCACGTCAATCACCCCATCACTGTGAACACAGATGTCGCCCTTACGTATTCCACAGTGAGCAGCGTCCTTGCTGCATCATTGAGAGCGAAGTTAGCGCTGACGGTCCCCGTCGTATAGTCAACAACGAGAGACTCATCCCAGGTGGCCATCGTGGCCGAAGGCGCGTGGATATGGGCGTAGTCAGAAAGCGCCTTTACAAGCGTATCGGTGGTGCCTCCCAAAAGCTCACGAAACTCACTATTTACGCCCTCAATTGAAAGTGGTCCTGTGTCTCCTAGGCCTTGTCGATAGGTCTTCGAGAACACAAAGTCATCGGAAGATATAGTAAGTGCACCTGTCATATCGTGGCGAAGAAGCAAAAGTGAATCTTTCACCGTAGCGTCTGGGCAATCAACCTTCAAAACAATTGCCGTTTGATCATTTTCAATGGCCACCTCGCCCACATCGAAGGTTGTCATAGCCGACGAAGCGCCATCCGACTCTACGTATCGTCCATCCTTAAATACGATAGACGTCAAACCATCCGAGGATCCCCAAACGTTTGTTTTCAGCACCTCGATAACATCTCCACCGGGCAGCTTCGAATCTTCGGTCAAAGAGCCATCTCCTGTAGCATCAATCACTTCGTTTGTGGCATCGTCAATAGCCGCCTCAGCGAGTGCATCACTTTGCACCTGTTCAGCATGCACAACAGAGTAGCGAGCAACGGTGGTTGCCACCAAAACTAGAACCATGCCGATAGTTAGCGCGAGCAAGGCCTTCTTCCTTTTTTCCATTGATTGTTCCCCCTTCTAAAATCGCGCAGTAAGAGCGCAGGTAAAGTAATTAATCCCATTTGATACCTTGCAGACGTCTCCTGTCTGAGGTTCGTGTATATACTGGTCGCCGCCCACGTAGATGCCCACATGCCCGTACCTGTAGAGAATGTCGCCTGGTTGCGCCTCAGATAAAAGAACGGTATGCAGCACAGCCTTCTGATCCTCGGTGTAATGAGGAATAGAAATGCCCGCTTGGGCATAGCAGTACTGCGTAAGCCCTGAACAGTCCAGCCCCACATGAGGAGTTGAACCTCCCCAGACATAGGGAACACCGAGCTGAGAATAAGCGGCTTGCACGATGGCTTCGCCGTTGGTTGAGATCGATTCATACTGCTCAACGCTCATAGTGTCGAAGCGATAAAGATTGTAGGTGGCCATGATGCCTTTTAATGTATCGACGTAGCTCGAGCTGGTCGCATAGCCTGCGTCTTTGAGGCCCTCGGCCATCTTGTCAGATGAATGCGTCACGATAGCTTCTTGGATAAGGGAGTTGCCCGCATAGCGCGGATTTGCCAAGAACACGCGGCTACGAAACAAAATACAGTCCTTATGCGACTTGAAGGTAGTAAATTCAGCTATGACGTTCACCGCCTGTCCACCATCTTCCTCGCCGGTCTGCCAGCTGGAGTGTCCCGACACTTCTGCAGCAAGTCCGTAGCTTGCAGCCCATTTGATCCCAAAAAGATTGTTGTCGCGCATCGCCAATCCCGACAGATGATCGCCCTGACCTGACTCACATATAATCTGTGCGATGGTGCAGCCTGCCGGGTGTCCGTATTTCTCTTGGCACTCGAGCGCAGTCACGACCATCTCGCTGGTAATGTAGGGAGGCAAACCTGCAAGCGAATGCTTTGATGCCTCGTTCTCCCAAAAACCAAACAACGCACTGATAAGCTGCGAGACAACCATCATGGCAAGCACGAATGCGATGACGCCGACCATAACACCCGCTACCGTAGCAAGGGCACCCGATGCCATTGCGGCAAGCGTCTTGATACCACTTGCTTTCGCTGCAACCTGACCAGTAGCCTTTGCAGCCCTCACTTGCGCTGCATGGGCCTTAAGCCAAGTACGACGAGATTGAGCCTGAACCTTCGAAGTTGCCGCTTTGTCCTTGGCCTTTTTGTTTACAGCATCGCGTGCTCGCTCTTCAACGTTTTTTACGCTACGGGAGTTATTGACCCCCGTGGATTTTACGGCGTTGCTCGATGCCGCCTTTGATGAGCGTGCTGCTTTTGCCTTCGAAGCGACAGTTTGTGCATCCAATCCCCTTTGGTAAGCATTTGCAACGCCTCCAGTTTCATCAGCCTCGTCCATCTCCGAGACAGTAGATGCAAGGATTGCCGAGCGCATGTTTCGATGCGATTGCAACGCGGTAGCTGTTTGCCGGGCAACATTGTTTGCCGCTTGATCACCCGCATCTGCGCCATCGGCAGCACCCGCCTGGCGCGTTGCTCGCCCCAGCACGCTGCGCACAGAACTTTCGCCTTTACGCACACCCTTGAGCTCTGCTTTGGCGATTGCATCAGATGCTTTCACGATCCCAGTGTTTACCGCATCCGTGCGACCGAACTTGGCTTCAAAGATGCCATCATCTGCGCCTCGCGTAAACTTACCGACCGTTGCCGTTTCGCTATGTTTTGCCAGATTGTTCGTCACGGCTATTCCTCGGCCTTGTCTGCGAACCCAAACTCTAAACGGGCCTTGCGCTTCAAGGCCGCAATCTCCTCAGGCTTGGTGTTGAAGGTATCGTAGAGCAACCCCTTAGGCCAGCTATCCGTGATGGCGATGCGGGCGGCACCGGCCACCAGCAAACCTTCGCCGGGCTTTACGGATTCATCGATGCAGGCCTCCTCCTGCGCCGATAAATCAAGCAACTTTACCCATGCCTGGCGATCGAGCGGCGATTGCTTCAGCAACATAATGTAGTCGGAATTGAGTACCATATTGCGTGCCTCTTCATGCTCAAGCATATAGATGGAGTTTTGCGTGATGCCGGTGCAGATGAGGTTAAACTTGCGCCCCTCAGCCCAGAATTTAGAGAAGTAGCTGATGATAGCGGGGTGACTAAACAGGCTTTGCACTTCATCAATGTAGAGCCAGGTGGTAACGCCGCGCTCGAAGTTGTAATACATACGGTTGCGCACGGCCTCTAACGCCGTCAGCATACCGAACACACGCATGTTCGAGTTCAAGTCCTTAAAGTTGATGTTGGTGATGCGGTTGTCGAAACGCACATTCGACTGATTGTTGAAAAACGACAGAGCACCCTTCACGTAGCGCTCATAGCGAAGCGCGATGTCGCGTGCCTCGGCCTCAGGCTGGTTGCAAAGGATGTCATAGAAGTCACCCAGCGTTGGCATGCGGCCCTTCATGGAAGCTTCAACATAGGCCGCCTCCACACAACGGCTGATGATGGACTTATCGGATTCCGGCAAGCCTTGGGAGCCTTCGGCCATAGTGGCCGATGAAAGCGCCAGTATTGCCTCAATCTTGAACGCCATCTGACTTGCGTTGCCCATGTCGGCCACATCACCCAGGTCAAACGGGTTCATGTGGGTTGCCGAATCAGGTGCAAAGCGAATGGACGTGCCGCCAACAGGCTTGACTACCGGCGCGTATTCACCAGCGGGGTCGAAGATGATTATCTCGTCATCTGGGTAGAGCAGAATGGTATTGATGATCTCGCGCTTAACGCCAAACGACTTACCGCTGCCTGGCTTGCCGCAGTCAAAACCCATAGGGCTTGCAAGCTCTTTGCGATTGCACATAACCAAGTTGCCCGATTGTTTGGATTGACCCACATAGCCGCCACCAACCTGATTGAGCTCCTGACTTGCAAACGGCATCTGAATAGCCACCTGGGCGGTGGTCATCATGCGGCTCATCTCAACATGGTTATGGCCCAAAGGGAGAATCGAGTTCAAACCCTGTCGCTGGCGATAACCCAAAGCATCAAGATCGATGGAGTTACGGCGTGCCGTGCTCACGATTTGCAGTACCTGCTCATCAAGCTCTTCAAGTGTCTTTGCATAGGTATAGACCAAGCCCGTAAAGGTAAACAGGCGCTGGTTTTTATTCTGCAGATGGTCGAGTAGGTCTTCAGCCTCTTCTTTGGAATACTTGAGCTCGGAAGGCAGAATCTGGAAGTCATAGCCTTTCTTCACAGCTGTCATCTGCTCGTCAATGATTTCCTTATCCATCCAAGCAAGACGCTGCTTCACAAACGCTACCGCCTTAGCCTTGTCCATTGCCTGAATATGCAAAGTCACATTCAGTGGTAAGGCAAGATCAATGATGTCAGCCAAAGCACGATCGCTCAATTCACTACCGAAATGGCGAAACCCGAGCACTTGACCGTACATACCGTCAGAATAAAAGCAGTCGTTTCGTCCATCGGGTTTGAAATCAAGCACACCAGGTGCAATGAGATCCTTTGTGAGAAGACCACTTTTGGTTGACAGCTCATCGAATATCGGCGACACCAGAACGTGCCCTGGGCATAGTTGCGAATGTATGAGGGATAGGCGCTCCTCGCCGCGAACCACCCTCGCATCGCTTCGGATGCGGGCAAGTGTCGCCGCACAGTCGTTGCGCATGCGCGCAAGCTTTGGCACGGCAGCATCGACATTTGGCACACCAACCGCAAACGTTAAGTAACGTTCGCGCACCAAATTGCTCACACCTTCGCGCATCTTATCGTTGAGAATGCAATTGTATTCATCCACATAGGGGCGCGTACGCTCGTCATGACACGCGAAGAACACCTTGTTGCCAATCTCTTCTGTGGGGATAGGCGTGTTCACGATGTTCATCTGCACGCTTGTTTCAGCACCGAAGTAATCGAATAGCTGGCAGTAAGTAGAGAAAATCGCCTGCTGGTTTTCCTCACGCGCGGACTGATAGCTAATGTCGGTAAACTTCAATGTCTGTGAGAACATGCCGTCTTCCACCTGTGCAATGCCGTCTTGATAAAGGGCGTCATAGCCAATGTAGCTAACCACGTCCTTTGCAGCGAAGCGCTTTCGGCGCTTCGATTGGGTTTGCTCACTCAGTTCTTTTTCCTGGGCGCGAAGGCGTCGGGTCACGTCAGACTTACCGCGAGCTTTCGCATTTGCTTGCGCCAGCTTCAAACTCTTTTTTTCTTCCTTCATAGCGCGCTTCGCCTCGCGCCTAGACGTCTTCACTGCTCGGCTCATAGAGTTCAGCCCCCTTTCGTTTTGCTTTGCGCTGCCCCTTATGGTCGGTCTTTTCCGATATCTGCTCATGCATATTTGGCTCAAGCAGATCAATGGATGACGAATACAAGATCCTGTCATCGGTGAAGGTATGCTGAAACCAGAGAGACATGAATTGCTCGAGCTTCATTCCGCTTGGGCGCCAGAATCCGGCAAGCCAAAACGGCATAGAACACAACATCACGGGCAAAGTAGCGTCAGAAACCTCAATGCCCAACACAAAATAGGTACATGCGGCCGCCGCAATAGCAGCACTAAACCCACCGGCAACGCAGGCGAGCGTGCGCAGTGAGAGTTTGCCGAGCACCTTTTCGGTATATTCACCGATATCTTTATGTATGGATACACTCAGCATTGGCATCCCCTTTACGCAGGAAGCCAAGACGTATCGAGCATCCCAAAGTAAACGGCGGCTGCAATGATGATGGCTCCGCCAGCAATGGTTGAGATGGCGCTCGCAATCTGGGAGCCGCCTTGCTGCTCGCGAATAGCAAGTCCCAAGGCAACTGCGCCCCAAACCACCAAGAATCCACCTAGGAAGGTAACGCAGCCTGAAACGAGGCTGATGATATTAGCTAGCATGTCTTATATGCTCCTTTTCGTTAGTAAGAGAGCCCGCCACACAATGCGAAACGGACTCTCTGTGTTAAAATTCGCTGTTGGAGCACTTGTGCTCCTTTTCGTTTGGACGGCGGCGGCGGGTTTGGTCCGGAAGCCCTGCCCGCACTCAGGCGCCTTGCGCGTGCCGTCGTCCTTTTTTTCTAGCTCATATGCCTGATCCTTTCTTCCTGATATTTTTTGAAATCAAAACCTTCGGACACTTGCGAGACCTCATGTCCGGGAACCAAATCCCAGCGCTGATGTTTGTCCGTGGGATACTTCTCGTCAACAAGGGGCTTGGCATTGCTGAACAACACGATAGCCTTGCCTCTATCAAGCCTGCCCACCTCAGCCGCTTGCATGAGGTCGCGCTCGACACGTGCCATATTGCGCGAGGTCGATCCATTCGCCCCGCGGCTCACGTTGGTCGATATCGTGTCGACCGTCTCTTTTCCGATCATTTTTGAGATCATCTCGTTGGTGTCGTTTGATTTGCCACCTAAAAACAGTAACGTGTCACAGTTGTCCACGATGGTCTGCGCATCCTTCTCGTAGCGACTTTCCAGCTGTGCGAAAGATTGCAAGATGATGGTCATGAAAATGTTGCGCGAACGGATGGTGGTGATAGCATGCTCAATGTCGGGCAGCTTACCTGCATTGGCAAACTCGTCCAAAATCAGATGTACGGGTCGTTTTAGCTCGCCTTTGCAATCAACATCTGCCTTACGACAGAGCATGTGAACCGTCTGCCACATGAAAAGCGCCGTCAGAAACGAGAACGTCGATGACGTATCCGACATGACCACAAAAATAGCGCGCTTGCAAGAAGCGTCTCCCAACTTATCGATATGCATGTCATCGCGGCTCAAGAGCTTGCGAACCTGCGGTATAACCACGGGCTCCATGCGTGTATTGCAGGAGATGAGTATGGATTTCAGCGTCTTGTCCGCCGCATCCTTGAACATCTTGTAGTGCATAAGCGTGAAATCAGAATCAAGGTCAACAGGGTCATGCACGCGCACCCACTTGTAGCGGCCACCGCCATCAGCTCCAAACCCGCGAAGGCCCGTTCTTCCCTCAAACTCGTCATTTTCCACAAGGCGCATGCCGGTCTCGATCTCGCGAAACAGCATATCAAGCGGACTTAAGTAGCTCGGATCGTTTTCCTTTGCCTCGGCAAGGGCTAAAAGCGACACCACACCAGAAAGCGTACGGTCCTCAGGCGGGCAGTGATATACCAGGTATCCAAGCAGCGCCACAAAAAGCAGGCGCTCTGCCTTCTCCCAAAACGGATCGCCCGCATGGGCTTTATCCCCCGTGGTATTGGCGATGTAGCATTCCACGAATTCCAGGATATCCACCTCGTTTCGAAGGTTTATCACCGGGTTGAAATCATCAGATGCCGTCATATCGACCAGGTTCAAACAGGCTATGTCGTAGTCGTTTTCGATGAGCGCGGGAGCAACCTTTGGCATGAGCGTTCCTTTTGGGTCAAGCGCCACAAAATCTGCGTTCATCTGCAAGATATTGGGGATGACGTAGCGAAAACTCTTGCCCGAGCCCGTGCCGCCTATGACCATGACGTTGCGCGGCCGTTGAAACGCATCGCGCTTTCCCGATTGGTCAACTGCAAGCGAGATACTCTTGGTCAAGATGATGTTATTGTCAGCATGCTTTTTGTCGCCAAACTTGCGCGCATAGCGAAGCGACCCCCATTCGGCTGAGCCGTGCTCCTCGCCATAGCGATGGTTTCCGGCAGACAATATGGCCTGGCTCCACGCCACCCATACGGCTATAAAGCCAACAAATCCTGCAAGCAGTGGCCCTTTTTCGAAGCTTATAAGGCCATGCGTCATCACGTAGGTAGGCAGGCCTTCCAGCGCTGCCGACAAATTGAGTGTAAATGGTCCAGGGATTGAAGATAGACAGGCGATATAGGCATCCGCCGCCATAAATGCCAGAACAGACCCAACTCCAGCTGCAATAAGCCCTGCGACGCTCACACCCCTCATCGGGTCCTCACCTGTTGCATATCCTGGGTTTGCACGCGATCAGCAACCTTCACCTCACCGCGCTCGACCGCCCCCGATGCCTTGAGCGCAATCATCGCCTTATCCTTCAAGCGCTCGGTATCGCGAAGATCGCGACCCTTGACACGGCACTTATCTTGCTCTCGATCGTGCTCCATGCGCTCAAGTTGGGCGGCTGCCTTGTCGCGCGCCGCATCTGCAATACCTTCCAACTGCTCGAGCGAACCTGCAACGCGACCGGCATCGGCCAGCCGAAACACCAGGTAGGTCTTACCACCTTGCGGCTCATCGAAGTACTCGTGCTCAATACCGTCGGCCTTGAGCTTATCTGAAACCAGCTCACGAAGTTCTGGCCAACCCTCGATGGCCTGAAACTCAACCATGTCAAGCTTTGCCCACTCAGAACCGTTTTTAACCTCGTCGGACCCCGCAGCTTGCCCACGTGCGTTCTTTAACGCGTCTTTCAACTGCGAGGCAGCAGCAACGGCAGCGGCACGCCCCCGCTCCTGCCCAATCTTCATCATCCAATCAACCATCTTCTCGCCGGCGTCGTCGCCAAAATCATCATGCAT
Organism: Gordonibacter sp.; assembly: GCF_036667095.1. NCBI lineage: Bacteria > Bacillati > Actinomycetota > Coriobacteriia > Eggerthellales > Eggerthellaceae > Gordonibacter > Gordonibacter sp. The sequence goes on from NZ_JAVWUP010000029.1 coordinate 23,290, forward strand.
GGCTAATCCTTCCTTTCTACTTCATCAAACGCCGCAAGCAACCGAGCGCGACGTTGCTCCGCTATGCGTGGCCGCCAGCTATCACCATCAAAGATGATGGGTTGACAACGCTCAAGCACACGGTCGTAAATACGCAATCTTGAAAGCGCATCCGGATTCTTTAGTTCTCTTAACGGAATATTTGTTGTGGTCACCAGCGGCTTACCACTGCGGTAGCGCTCGTCCACCACAACAAAAGCCTGTTCATCCATATAATCAGTAGCGCGTTCGCAGCCCAGATCGTCAATAATGAGCAAATCGAAAAGTGCAAGAGACTCCAACAGACTCACGCGCGAGCGCCCCTTCGCGTCCCAAAGAGCCGCTTCAACCCGGGGCACGCTTGTAAACAAAACACTCGAGCCTTGAGCGCATACCGCATTGGCAAGCGCAGCAGCCGCATAGGTCTTTCCCGTACCCACAGGTCCAATAAGAGCAAGACCATGACCTTCCGCGGCCATCTGCGGCCACGCCCTTGCAAAAGTCCGAACAAGAGACTCCGCACGCGAAACGTCCGTGCCCAGGTTAAAGGTGGCGTTTCGATCGTAGTTGATTGACAAGGTAGCCGCGGGGCTTGAAAGCAAGCGCCGGTCACGCTGACTCTTTTTAAGGCGGGACTCTTCGGCGGCAAGCGCCTCCTTCTCGCACCGGCACAGACAAACCGGTTCGATCAAGCGTCCCGCAAAAGACACCCGTACCTGCTTAGGACCCCCGCATTTGCCGCAGCGCAACAACCCATCATCACCAAGGTAGTCCCCCTCACAAACGGACGGCCCACCAATCGCGAAAAGAGGAGTTTTCATAGTGCCTCCCCTTCCGCAACGTCATACACTTTGTTGCCAATGCTTGATACCTGGTGTTTTTGCAGGCGCTGCGCATCGCGGCGCGCCCAACTGCGAATAGTCGCCAGATGGTCTTTGTAAGTGCGTCCCTTCGAGCGCATGTACTCACCCAAGCGCTCTATACGTTCTTCCCAGTCCTTAGGAAACTCGGCCTTGAGGGTCTCCAGCTCCGCATCCGAGAGAAAAACGTTGCCATAAATCCCGAATCGATGACGCGCCGGCCTTTCTGAATCGCGCAGGCCACAATCATGCCTTTTAGTATTTAATCTTTCAGTATTTAATGGATAAGTATTTGATACATGAGTACTTAATTGCATGGGATTTTCCTGCATTGGACCGCCCTGTACAGGATTATCCTGCCTTGGGCTATCCAACGTTGGAAAATCCAATGTTGGTTCCTCCCGCACAGGTTTGCTCGAATTAGGCAGCACGCCACCAGCCTCACCAACTGGACGCTCGAACACCTCATAGTCGCTGCCTCGAAGGCGTCCGTGGTCATCCCGGAAGCGTTCGCGACGCACGTAGCCTGAACGTTCAAGTTCGCGCACACCGCTGCGCACGGCATCAACCCCTTCGGGATTAATGGCGGCAAGCCCTTCCAAACTAAATTCCCAATCAGGCGGAAACGAGAGCATCTGCGACAACAATCCCTTGGCTTTGAGCGAGAGGCTTCTGTTGCGCAGATGATGGTTGCTCATGACCGTAAAGTCAGACGTCTTGCAAACGCGGAATACGGTCATGTTGCACCTCCTATCCCGCATGCGAGAGCCACGAGTGCCCCGATGCACGCAAAAGCAGCACCGAAGCAAAACGAACTGACCATTGCCCCACCTCCCTTCATTAAAAACGAGCCTGCCCCGTTTCCGGATGGCAGGCTCGCGTTCATCTAGTGTGTGTGAATTCGTCCTCCCATCAACGCTTTCGCATCAAAGGAAGGTCGCTGACCAGCAAGAAACTCGTTAAACGTGTTTGCCGGTCAGCTATGGTCGCGCTATGCTCTTGTCAAGGTGCGGAGGAACAGTCCACCCGCCTTAACAGGGAAACAGCGCGCTTGGAAACCGTGCTGGATACATCACACCAAACGACGTTTAAGGATTACATCGATAGCTCCACCCTCACCTATGGCGATAGATTCCACCACCACCTGTAAGTCGTTCTTTTCAGGCTCCCGCCCACCCCCAAGAACATCAAGCACCTCTCTTTCCCGCATCGCCTGGGTCTTGCCCAAAGACATCGGAAGAAGGCGATCACGTCGAACAGTCACAGGGGCCGACTCCCCCTTGCCGACAGCGCGAAACTCTTCCAAAGTAAGTTCGCCTTGAACCATCCTTTCATAGGCATCAAGCGCACGCGCCCTCATATCGCGAGTCTTTTGCGATTGCGGGCCACTACCGCCTTTACAGATTTTTCCTTGCCCGGGACCATCTTTTAAAAGCCGCTCTCTCAACGCTAAAGCTACCGCCGAGGCAATGTCGACGTCTTTAACACAGCGCTCATCACCAGATGCACATGCGCACGTACACTTGAAATAGCTCGCCATCACCGTGCGTTCACAGTGCTTTAAAGAATGTCCGCATTCAGCACGCACCACTAAACCG
>NZ_JAVWUP010000030.1:0-10546 GCF_036667095.1 Gordonibacter sp.
CTGCGACCCCTTGACCCCCAGTCAAGTGCGCTACCAAACTGCGCCACAACCCGTTATGCTTGCTCACTGCGCCGTAGCAGCAGCCCCAAGCAGCTTGAATATCTTACCCGGAACCTGTCTCCTTGGCAAGATGCAATTTTCGACAATTTGAATCTGCACCTTGGGTTCAAGTACACGGTTCAAGTACACCGCTACCCCAAGAACTGCACCGCACGGTCGAGTATCTCGTCGGCAAGGCGGTCTTTGGACATGAGCGGCAAGTCGTAGGTCTCTTCGGCCGAGACGAACCATACCTCGTTGTCGTCGGTGCCGAAGGCACGCCCCTCGCCCACCTCGTTTCCCACTATCAGGTCGGCGTGCTTCGTTGCGAGCTTCTTCTGCGCATTGGCCACCACGTCGTCGGTCTCGGCAGCGAACCCGACGACGACCTGGCCGTCGCGCTTGCCCGCCGCCAATGTGGCCAGGATATCGGGGTTCTCGACCAGCTCAATAGTGCCCAGATCCGCATCGGCGGTGCCTTTCTTAAGCTTGCGCGCAGCCGTCTCTTTCGGACGCATATCCGCTACAGCCGCAGCGAAGACACCGATATCGGTTGCGGCGAACGACTCGCTCGCCGCAGCAAGCATCTCGCGAGCCGTCCTCACCCGCACCACCCGCACGCCCTCAGGCGCAGGCAGTGACACCGGACCTGACACCAGCGTCACGTCGGCCCCGCGTAGGGCTGCGGCGCGGGCCACCGCGTAGCCGGTCTTGCCTGAGGAGTGGTTCGTGATATAGCGCACCGGGTCGATCGGCTCGATAGTGGGACCTGCGGTTATCATGACGTGGCGGCCTGACAGGTCACGCCGCACACCCAGCTCCTCCAACACGGCCGACACGATGTCGGCTGGTTCCGCGAGCCTGCCCCGGCCAACATCGCCGCACGCCAAGTAGCCGTCGCCTGCTTCCACAATGCGGACGCCGCGGATATGCAGCTTGCCGATGTTGTAGCGCGTGGCCCCGTTCTCGTACATGTTCACGTTCATAGCCGGTGCGACGATCAGGGGCGAGGTGGTAGCCAGCGCCGTCGTGGTCAGCAGGTCGTCGGCCAAGCCGTTGGCTATCTTGGCGATGACGTTGGCTGTGCAAGGGGCGATAAGGAACGCGTCAGCCTCTTGGGCCAGCGAAACGTGATGGATGGGGTCCGACGGATCGTCGAACAATCCCACGGCCACCGTCTCGTGCGTCAAGGCGCGAAACGTGGTCGGCCCCACGAACTCGGTCGCATGCTCGGTCATGACCACTTTCACACGCACGCCGGCTTTCTGTAGCAGCCGCACGATCTCACAGGTCTTATATGCCGCTATACAGCCCGTCACGCCTACCAGCACCGTCTTGCACGGTGCGCTCCCCGTCATCGACACAGCTTGCGTCCTTCCTTTCTCGGCCATGTTAACAGCCTCCTTCCCTATAAGGCTGCAGCACATCGGCCAGCACTTTAACATGGGCCTTGCTACGGTCCAGGCACGGCACGTAAACAAACTCGTCGCCCGTCGGCACGCGCCCTGCCTCCCTAATCTTATCGTAGTAGAACGGCTTCAGCTCGTAGTCTATATCGTAGAGCGTTTCGAGGCAGTCCACCGAGAACCCTGGGCACACGAAGAACACGCGTCCCACATCCGCCTCGGCCCAACGAGACAGCACTTCAGTCGTGTAGGGCGAAAGCCAGTCGCGGCCCTTGTCGAAGCGGCATTGGTAGCCGATGGTCCAACGCGTGCGCTCCAACCCCAGCTCACCTGCCACGAGCAGGCTCGATGCGCCCGCCTGCAGCTCGTAGGTGTCGCCTGCCTCGATGTCGGTCAACGGGATGGAATGGTACGAGAACAGCAGCTTGTCGTCGGAGTCGGGGTCGAAGCCCGCATGGCGGACGGACGCCGCGATGGCACGGGCATACGTCGGGTTGTCGTGGTAGTTGTCGAGAAAGTCACATGATACGTCCCAATGCTCCTTTTTTAATGCCCGTTCAACGCTGTCGGACACCGAACCTGTGGTGGAAAGCGCGCTTTGCGGATAGAGCGGCAGCACCACCAGACGGGTACAGCCGGCCTCCTTCAGCTCGCGCACGACCGAACGGATGGTCGGCACCCCGTAGCTCATGGCGCACCGCACAAGCGTGTCAGAACCTTCCTGCGCAAACACCTCGCCGAGCCGCGCCGCAAGCTTCTCGTGCGCTATGGTGAACGGCGAGCCCTCGTCGGTCCAAATGCTCTGGTACTTCTCGGCCGAGGCACGCCCGCGCTTGGGCAGGATGCCCACCTGCAGGATGAACCACCATGCCAGCCGGTTCATGGGCGCAATGCGCCGGTCCATAAGAAACCGCCTGAGATAGGACCGCACGGCAGAGGGCGTGGGTTCCTTCGGCGTGCCGGTATTGGCGATGATGACCCCGCAGCGATCCGGTGCTTGCACGACAGCGCCCCTCTTTCCTACATCGACGGACCGTCGATGCGAAACGGTCATAAACCTGTTGATTCTATCTGCTATAGTTTATCCCCTATTATGCAAACGAGGAACGGACGAATGGCGAAAGAACCCAAAACCACGGATTCGCCCGATAAGGGTGCAGGTACTGCCGTGCCGCCTGCGGGTAGCAGGACCGTCCTGCGCGAGTTTGGCCAAGAGGTCAAGGCTCAGGTGTTCCATAATACGGGGTACCTGAGCCTCAATTACTTCACGATACTCTGGTTGTTCGCGGGAGCCTGCGTGTTCGGATTGGTAGTGGAGACGGTGTTCCACGTCATCGTATACGGCAGCTACGAGAGCCGCGCCGGGTTGGTATGGGGCCCCTTCTCGCCCATCTACGGCGTGGGCGCGGTGGCGCTGACAGTGTTCCTGAACCGGTTCTACCATTCCCACAACCTCGTGATATTCCTGATATCCATGGTGGTCGGGTCGGTACTGGAGTACGTGACCAGCTGGGGCATGGAATTCTTCTGGGGGGCCATCGCCTGGGACTACAGCGGCACGTTCGGGTCGATCGGCGGTCGGACGAACTTCGCGTTCGGCATGATGTGGGGCATGCTGGGGCTGGTATGGGTCCGCATCGTGCTGCCACTGGTGAAGCGCCTGTTCATGCAGGTGAGCGCAAAGAGCATGCTCGCCCGCATCATTACGGCGGGCATGACCGCCTTCCTTGCCGTCGACATCACAGTAACGGTGATGGCACTGGACCGCGAAGGACAGCGCGCGGTGAGTATTCCCGCCACCACCTGGGAACAGCAGTTCTTCGACGAGCACTTCCCCGACAGCTACCTGCAATCCAAGATGCAGAACATGAGCGTGTACGGCAAGAAATAACCGCAAGGAAGCGGCGCCGCGCGCCCGGGACGGCACGACTACGGATGTTCGCTCAGCGCAAGTATTCCACGCCTTAGGACGACGTGGGCACTTCGCCTTCGACGCAGGGAGCAGGGGCCTGCTCCAGCAGTGTGAACACCTCGTTGCCGGCCTCGGTGCGCCCGAGGCTGCGCTCGGCCAGGCTGTCCAGGGCGCGGCGCAGATCGGTTGGCAGGTTGTCGGCAAAGGACAGGGCCTCCCCTGTCACAGGGTGCGTGAAGCCTATGCGAAACGAGTGCAAAAACTGGCGCTGAAGCCCCAGGTCGGCGCGCGTATCACGCGGGGCATGGGCGCGGTAGACCGCCTCTCCCGCAAGCGGGTGCTTCGCATACTCCATATGCACGCGTATCTGGTGCGTGCGCCCCGTGAACAGCTTGCAGTCCACCAGCGTGTAGCCCTCGTCGCGCGGCCCGTGCTCGAAGCGCTCCAGCACGCGGAAGGTCGTCATCGCGTCGCGTGCGGAAGGGGTGTCGCGGATGGCCATGCGCGTACGCTCCTTCTCGGCACGGGCGATGGGCGCATCGATCATGCCCGTATCGTGGGCGATGACGCCGTGTACCAGCGCCAGATAGCGGCGGTCGACCGCACGGGCGCGGATGTCCTCCATGAGCGCATACCCGCACTCGTCGTCCTTGGCCGCGAGCATGAGGCCGCTCGTGTCGCGATCGAGCCGGTGCACGATGCCCAGCCGGTCGTCCTCGCCCTGCACATTGCACAGGCACGCCGCACCGCAGTGGTGGATAAGCGCGTTCACCAGCGTGCCGTCGTAGTGGTCGACCGACGGATGGCACACCAGGCCCACCTGTTTGGACAGCACGATCAGGTGCTCGTCCTCGAAGCGGATGTCCAAATCGATGGGTTCGCCATCGAGCAGGGCGGCGGGTGCCTCCTCCAGCGCTTCGTAGACGATGGTGTCGCCCGCCGCCACAGCATGCTTCTTCGCAACGTTCGCCCCGTTCACGAACACGCGCCCCTCTTCGATAGCCCGCGCTGCGACGCTGCGGCTGGGATACAGTCCTCGGCTGGCCATGACCGCATCGAGGCGCTCCCCACCATCGGCAGCAGAGGTGATATGGCAAAGCGTGCGCGTCATCGGCTGCCTCGCTCCTCGGCACCCCGAGAAGCGCCCCCCTTGTTTTTCGGGGCCGAAGCGGCAGAAGGCTGATCGGCCACCCCGGGAGACGATTCGCCTTCCGGGATACGCGAAGACGAATCAACCTGCACAGCCGAATGGCCACCTTCCGGTTCCCTGCCAGCAACAGGAGCCGCCTCCACGATATCGTCATCCGCCTCAAAGGCAACGGCATCCCCCGACGTTTTCGCCGCTGCGATCTGCGCCGCCGCTTCTTTTTCATCGCGGCGGTACGCCAGGAACATGCCGAGAACGAACAGCACGAAACCGCACGTCACCCCGATATCGGCGACATTAAATATCGGGAAGTCGATGAACACCGGCTCGATGAAGTCCACCACGTACCCCAAAGTGAAGCGATCGACGGCATTGCCCAGCCCGCCGGCCACCACCAAGGCCACGCCCACCGTCTCCAGCAGACTGGGGCGCGGTGCCAAGAAAAACAGGTAGGCAGTCAAGACGATGCACACCACCAGCGACATGACAGCCAGCACCTGCGTCGAGTCGCCGAACATGCCCCATGCAGCCCCCGTGTTGTACACCAGGTGCAGGCGGATAAGCCCCAGAAGGGGGCCCGTGATGACCGCGCCCTGCTCGAAGGCTCCGTTGATAGCGCCCTTCGTGAGCATGTCCAGGCAGAACCACACAACAGCCACGCCGAGAAAGACGAGAACGGTGCGGCCGCTGATACGCTTGGACGGCCGCAGGTTGGCTTCCGTGCTCAAGAGGCCCTACCCCTCTTCCGTGTAGCCGAGTGTGTCGAGCACGTCGCCGCAGCGCTTGCACACCGCCGGATGGTTCGCGTTGCCGCCCAGCTCGCGGTAGTTCCAGCAGCGCGGGCATTTCTCACCCGTTGCTGCCGACACCGTCACCGCCAGCTCGTCACCCTCCGCAAACGTCACCTCGGACACGATGAACAGCTCTTCGAACACCTCGGTCGCAAAACCCGACAGCACGGCCAGCATGTCCTGCGGAGCCGCGACGGTCACTGCCGCCTCCTGGCTCTTCTTCACCAGTCCGGCACTGCGCGCCTCTTCGAGCGCCTTCGTCACGGCTTCACGGGCCTCCAGCAGCACGGCGAACTTGTCCTCGAGGGTCGCAACCGCATCTGCCGGCACCGCCGGCGTGTAGTCGGAGTCTTCCGGCCAGCCCGCCAGCTGCACGTTGGACGGATGCCCGCCGTGCTCTTCGTCGGCAACCAGGCCTTCGGAATAGTTCTCGTAAATCTCGTCAGCCGTAAAGGAGAGGATGGGCGACAGGATGCGCACGAGCGTCTCGAGCATATGCATGAGCACAGTCTGCGCGCTGCGGCGGCCCGGCGAATCGGGCGCCTCGGCATAGAGGCGATCCTTGATGGCGTCGAGGTACACCGCCGACAAATCGTTGATAAAGTAATCGTAGATGGCGCGGTACACCTGATGGAACTTGTACGCGTCGTAAGACGCCTCAACCTCGTGGGTCAAACGCTGCAGACGCACGAGAGCCCATTGGTCGATGGGTGCCAGGCTCTCCCACTCCGTTACCGGGTGCAGGCGGTAGTCGAAGTCGCTCAGGGCACCCAGGATATAGCGCATCGTGTTGCGAATGCGGCGGTACGCCTCGCTCGTGCGCTGCAAAATCTCGTCGGAGATGCTCACGTCTTGCGAGTAATCAACGCTGGCAACCCACAGGCGCAGCACGTCGGCGCCGGCCTTGCCCATCACCTCAGCCGGGTCCACCCCGTTGCCGAGCGACTTGGACATCTTGCGGCCCTCGGCGTCCACCGTGAAGCCGCAGTGCATGACGCTCTTGTACGGCGGCACGCCGTAGGCGCCGACGCTGGTCAAAAGCGACGACTGGAACCAGCCGCGATGCTGGTCGGAACCCTCGAGGTACATGTCGGCCGGAAAGCGCAGGCCCTCGGCGGCGCGGTGCTTCAGCACGGAGGTGTGCGACACGCCGCTCTCCCACCACACGTCCAGGATGTCCTTTTCAGGCGTGAGCTCGGTGCAGCCGCACGTCTCGCATTTCACGCCGCGCGGCAGGTACTCGGAGGGCTCGCGCGTGAACCACGCGTCGGCGCCTTCGGTGTTGAACAGCTCGATCACCGCGTCGAACGTCTCTTCGGTTGCTACCGTCGAGCCGCATTTGGCGCACTTGAACACGGGGATGGGCACGCCCCACGACCGCTGACGCGAGATGCACCAGTCGGGGCGGTCGGCCACCATGGAGCCGATGCGGTTTTTCGCCCACGCCGGCACCCACTCCACCTGGTTCTCGATGGCATCGAGGGCGCGCTCGCGCAGGGAGCTCTTCTCCATGGACACGAACCACTGGTCGGTGGCGCGGAAGATGACCGGTTCGTGACAGCGCCAGCAGTGCGGGTAGCTGTGGACGATCTTCTTCTCGGCCACCAGCGATCCTCGCTCGCGCAGCCACTCGATGATCTTCGGGTTCGCCTCGTCGATGTCGAGCCCGGCGAAGGGGCCCGCCTCGTCGGTGAACACCCCGTTGTCGTCCACCGGCATGAGCAGCGGCACATCGAATTCCAGCGCCACCAGGTAGTCGTCCTGGCCATGACCCGGAGCCGTGTGCACGGCGCCCGTACCCGATTCCATGGTCACGTGGTCGCCGTAGATGACAGTGCCCTTCAAGTCCTGGCGGATAGGGCACGTGTAAGTCAGCCCCGTGAACTCGCGGCCCTTGAGGGCCACCGGCTCGCCGTCGGCGCCCTTCACAACCTCCCAGCTTTCCCAACCAGCGGTCTCGGCCACCTGCTCCACTAACTCGCGTGCGAAGATCAGGTTCGATCCGTCAGCCACGACCATGACGTAGTCGGCATCGGGCGCCAGTGACACAGCCGTATTCGCCGGCAGCGTCCAGGGCGTGGTCGTCCAGATGAGCACGTTCGCGTCACCCGTAGCACCTGCCGCCTCGAACAGGCCGGGCATCACGTCCAGCTTGAACTTCACGAAAAGGGAATGGGAGGTCTCGTCGGAGTACTCGATCTCCGCCTCGGCGAGCGCCGTGTGGCAGCGCTTGCACCAGTGGATGGGCTTGCGGCCGCGGTACACCGAGCCGTCCAGGTACATTTTCTTGAACACCTCCACGTTGCCCGACTCGTAGTTCGGGGTGAACGTGAGATAGGGATGCTCCCAGTCGCCGTTGACGCCCAGGCGCTTGAATCCGTCACGCTGGATGCCCACGTACTTCTCGGCCCACTCGCGGCACAGACGGCGCAGCGTGGGTTGGTCGATCTTGGCCATCTTCTCAGGCCCGAGCGTCTTTTCCACCATATGCTCAATGGGCTGTCCGTGGCAGTCCCAACCGGGCACGTAGGGCGTGAAGAAGCCGCGCTGCGCATGAGACTTGTTCACGAAGTCTTTCAGCACCTTATTGAAGGCGTGGCCGATATGGATGGGGCCGTTGGCGTAGGGCGGTCCGTCGTGCAGGATGAACGGACGCCCGTCCTTGTTCTTCTCCAGCACGCGCTCGTAGATATGCTCTTCTTCCCACTTCGCCAGACGCTTCGGCTCGCTTTCGGGCAGGTTGGCCCGCATCGCGAAGTCGGTCTGCGGCAGGTTCATCGTCTCTTTATAGCTGTTCGCCACGGGATGCCGTACCTTTCCTGTTGCTTGGCATTTGCTTGTTTTCAGACAGGTTCGCCGTTTCCCGAAGCTTTTTGCTCCAAGGTGCTACACCTGCCCTGCTCTTCGCACTTGCTCGCTCTTTTCGGTTCAAACCTGTATAGTATAGGCGAAACCCCGCGCTTTGCCTCGCCTCGCCTTACATTTCAAAATTGTGACACAGTATATGGTAAGGGATTGAGTATACTTTCACTATGCTAATCTGGCGAAGTCGCTTCGTCACACCCAACGCGCAATCGGAGGTCATGCACTATGGAATTTGAAATCGTCACCGACTCGAGCTGCAACCTGATCGAGGATATGATCGACGACTTCGGGCTTCACATCCTGCCCCTCGCCTTCATGGTGGACGGCAAGGAATACCAAAGCTACCTGAAAGGCCAGCACACCGACCTCGCCCAGTTCTACACGATGATGCGCGACGGCAAGGTCATCACCACGTCGCTTCCGAACCTGGCCGACTCCGAAGCGCTCATGCGCGGCCTTCTGGAACAGGGTCGCGATGTGCTGTACCTGGGTTTCTCCAGCGGCCTTTCGGGCACCTTCGAGGCAATCGAACTTCTAATCGGGGAACTTGCCGGCCAATTCCCCGAGCGCAAGCTGTTCGCTGTGGACACGTTGGCCGCATCCGGCGGCGAGGGCCTGCTTATCTGGCATGCCGTGCACCGCGCCCGCGCCGGAGCCTCCATCGACGAGGTGCGCACCTGGGTCGAAGGCAACAAGCTGAACCTGGCCCACTGGTTTACGGTGGACGACCTCATGTTCCTGTTCCGTGGAGGCCGCGTATCAAAAACGGCCGCATGGGCCGGCACCATGCTGAACATCAAGCCCGTCATGCACGTGGATGACGAGGGACGCCTCATCCCCTTGGAGAAGGTGCGCGGGCGCAAGAAGTCCCTGCACGCACTGGTCGACCACATGGAGAAGGCAGCGGTGCGGCCCATCGGCGAGCAGACAGTGTTCATCACCCACGGCGACTGCCAGGAGGAGGCCGAGTACGTAGCCGACCAGGTACGCGAACGTTTCGGCTGCGCGAACATTGTCATCAACTACGTCGATCCCGTCATCGGGGCACACTCGGGGCCGGGCACCATGGCGCTGTTCTTCCTGGCTGACAAGCGGGAGGGTTTTCTTTGCTGCGAGGCTGTTCAACCTGTAGGAAAATCTGCGTACTCCCCGTGCTCAGGCAGTTCTGAGTTCGCACGGACAGCCCACAGGGCTGTCCGGCTCGTGCGAAATCTGCGCGCGGGGAGTACGCAGATTTTCCTTAGGATTGGCGTTTTTGTAGCTTAAAAGGACCAGGACCGCTTGCAGCCGGCTTCACTTTGGGGGGAATCTGCTTGGGGACAGATTACTGGGTAGACTATCGGTAGTCGGCCGGGTTCTTACTGGCCGATCCGGTGGTGTTCCCCTCGCCTCGCAGCTCGCGGCCAAAGCGGACGGCGCTCTCCCCGAAGCGGTCTTTCACGAGATCGGTTGCTTTTATGAGACCGCGGCGCTTCTCCTCGTCCTTCACAACCGGAGCCACATCGTCCGCGTTTGGCACCTCATCTGCCAGGGCGAACAGGCTTTCCTGCACGTTCTCCTCGGTATCGAAGCCGGTCATGCTCACGCCGAGCAGCCGCACGGGAATACCAGGGCGCCATACCTCGTCGATCATGCGGTAGAGCAGCGGTGTGTAGGCCAGCTCGTCGTCGCTGGGGTGGTCAAGGCGCCGCTGCACGCTGCGGAAACTCAGGTCGTCGAAGCGCACCTTCAACCCCAACGTACGCCCTTTGAGTCCCTTGCGACGCAGGCGGCGGCCCACTTTCGCAGCCATCGTGGCCATGGCGGCCTCCACCTCGTCGCGGCAGACGAGATCGATGGCGAACGTCGTTTCGTTCGAAACGGACTTCACCAGGTCGTCCGTGACAACCGGGGCATCGTCGCCACCATTCGCGCGCACGTACATGACATGGCCGTTCTTGCCGAACAGGCGCACCAGCTGCGCTTCGTCGGCATCTGCGATGTCCCCCAGGGTGGTCATGCCCCGCGCCTTCAGCTTCGCCTCGGCAGCCGCTCCGATACCGCTCAGCGTGCGCACGGGCAACGGAGCCAGAAAGCTGCGCTCGCGACCGGGATACACTACGGTCAGGCCGCGCGGCTTGTCTATGTCGGAGGCTATCTTGGCGATGGTTTTCGACGACCCCACGCCGACAGAGCACGTCACGCCCAACTCCTCCACGCACTGCTGTATGCGCCGCGCGACGATCGCCGGATGTTCGCGGTTCACCGCCGTAGGCGTCACGTCGGCAAACGCCTCGTCAATACTAACCTGCTGCACGTACGGGGTCTCGTTGCGCACGATATCCATGATGGCGCGCGACATCTCGTTGTAGCGGTCGAAATGGCCGTGCGTCCAGATGCCGTCCGG
>NZ_JAVWUP010000030.1:10646-25063 GCF_036667095.1 Gordonibacter sp.
GCTGGCAAGGCGATTGACATACTTGCCGCGACCGCGCTTGAATCTGCCACCCCTTGAAACGCTCTCCAGATTCCTTGCTGCACTTGCGTTTACAAACGTGCCCCAACGGGACGGGAAGGAGAGACCACGATGGCAGACGGATGCGACCTGCACCTCGGCGTACGCGCCACGGTTACCGCATTGCCCGAGCAGCTCCTCTCTCCGCCCTACGAGCTGCGCACCGAGATGAACTGGATAGACTTCTCGGGAACAGCCAATCCGCTGGGCACTCCTCCCTCGTTCATCCGCGCCATGGAAGCAGCGCTCACGGCTGGAGAATTGAACTACTCCCCCGATCGCGAGGCCCACACGCTGCGCAGCGTGCTGGCACGTCAGCACGGACTGCCCGTCGAGTCCTTTCTGGCTGGCACCACTGTGGGGGATATGGTGCGTGCCGTTGCGCAGACCTACCAACCCTGCACGGTGGGCGTATCGGTTCCGGGACCGGTGGAATACGCACTTGCAGCCGGCAATGCCGGGCATCGCGTCGTGGAGATAACGAGCCCTGCCGGGTTCGTTGTTCCCGATCCTGCCGCCGCAGCACGCCACCACATCGCTTTCGATGCGGCAGTGTTGGCAAATCCCGGCTACCCCACCAGCCGCCTGCTGCCGCTGCCGACACTTGCCGCCTATTTGGAAACCTGCACGTGGGTCGTCGTCGACGAACGATCCATCGACCTGACACTGGGCGGCGAGAGCATGGTGCCGCTGGTGAAGGAGCATCGCAACCTGGTCGTGGTCAGGTCGCTCTGCGATCCGTACGCTATGCCGGGCATCCCCTTGAGCTACTGCGTGGCGCACCCCGACACCATCGCGCAGATCGCCCGCTTCTACGACAGCTCGGGCGTGCCGATGTTCGCCGAAGTGCTGGGAGAGCTCGCCTTGGCCGAGCGAGAGCACCTCGAGCGCACGCGCGAATTCCTCGATACCGAGATCCCCTGGCTGCAATGCATGCTCAGCCTGGTACCGGGTATCGACATCTACCCCGCCGAAGCGAACTACGTCATGTGCGCGTTTTCGAGCAAGCCCGACCTGAACTTGGGCGTGGCGAATACCGAGGAGCTGGCTATGCGCCTGCAGCTGGCAGGCTTCCTCATCCGCAAGCTCGAGGGCACTCCGGGAGTTCCCAACGGCAAGCATTTTTGCGTAGCCGTGCGCACCCGCGAGGACAACGAGAAGCTTATCGCTGCCCTGCGCGAGATCATCGTCGGGCAGTAAGTCTACTTCACGCCCGTCACTTCGTAACCTGCTTCCACTACCGCATCCCGCAAGGCCTCGTCAGCCACCTCGTGGGACAGCGTGGCCGTAGCCGTCTTTGCGTCGAGATCGACAGTGGCCTCCTCCACGCCCTCCATGCCTTCGAGCGCCTTCTTGACGCGCGCGACGCAGTGCTGACACATCATACCTTCTACCTGCAAGGTCTTCTCCATTGCTGTTTCCTTTCGTCCGGGGGCACCTACGCCCTTCGATTGTTCGCCAGCCCCTCCGGCACGCTCAGACACGCCGTCCACGCCAGCAGCTTCTTTGTCTGCGCCATCCGGTATTCCGGTTGGGGCGGTAAAACGTGCCCGCATCGGTTGATCGGCTGCTTTGAAGACCGCTTTCCAGCCGCGCAGGCGCAGCGCATTGCTCACCACGAAGATCGAGCTCAGGCTCATGGCCGCCGCGGCAATCATGGGGTTTAGGAACACGCCGATACCTGCCAGCACCCCGGCGGCCACAGGGATGCACGCCGTGTTGTACACAAGGGCCCAGAACAGATTTTGCTTGATGATGCGCATGGTCGAGCGCGACAACTGGATAGCCGCAGGCACGTCCATGAGATCGCTTCTCATGAGCACCACATCCGCACTCTCGATCGCCACGTCCGTGCCCGCCCCAATGGCAATGCCGATGTCGGCACGGGCCAGGGCTGGCGCGTCGTTGATGCCGTCACCCACCATGGCAGTCTTCCCACCTTGGGACAGGCGGCGTATTTCGCGCTCTTTGCCATCGGGCAGCACCCCGGCGATAACCTCGTCCACCCCCACCTGTCGCTGGATGGCGGCGGCCGTGCGCTCGTTGTCGCCCGTGAGCATGACGGTGCGTATTCCCATAGCGCGCAGTTCGGATACCGCGTTGCGACTCGTAGGCTTGACCGTGTCCGCTACCGCGATGATGCCGGACAACAGGTTGTCCCGCGCGAAGAACAGCGGGGTTTTACCGTCGTCGGCAAACGCCTGCGCCGCAGGTGCAAGGTCTCCCGCAGCGATTTCACGGGCTTCCATCATACGCAGGTTGCCGGCACAAGCAGGGTGGTCATCCACGACGGCTACGATACCCTCACCGGGTATCTGCTCGAAATTTTCGACGATCAAGGGATACGCGCCCTGCTCGCGTGCGTAAGCGCATACGGCGCGTGCCAGCGGGTGCTCGGAGCGCCCCTCCACCGACAGCGCAAGCTCCAGCAGGCTCTCGACAGAGGTGCCGGGAGCCGCGATCACGTCGGTGACGCTCGGCTTGCCCGACGTAACCGTGCCGGTCTTGTCCAACACGACCGTCCGCACGTCGTGCGCGGCCTCGAGGGCATCGGCCGACTTGATCAGGATGCCGCTTTTTGCCCCGCGCCCCGTACCCACCATGATAGCCGTAGGAGTTGCCAGGCCCAGTGCACAGGGACACGAGATAACCAACACGGCGATAGCGTGGGCCAGAGCCGTCTCCAGCGTGCCTCCGATAAACATCCACACCGCGAACGTAACCAGTGCGATGGCGATGACGATAGGCACGAACACACCGCTGATCTTATCGGCGATCTTTTCGATGGGAGCCTTCGAACTGGTTGCGTCGTCGACCAGACGGATGATGCTGGCAAGCGTCGTGTCGGCGCCCACGCGCGTGGCACGCATGGTGAAGTATCCCGTACGGTTCACCGTCGCACCCGTCACCGTGTCGCCGGGCACCTTGTCTGCCGGCACCGATTCGCCCGTGATGGCGCTTTCATCCACCGATCCCGAGCCTTCCACGATCACACCGTCCACCGGCACGCCCTCGCCCGCACGCACGGCAAGGACGTCGCCCGCCCGCACAGCGTCGGCCACAATCTGCTCCTCGCTGCCATCCGCAGCGATACGCATAGCCGTCTTCGGCGCCAAATCCATAAGGCTTGCAATGGCATCGGTCGTGCGGCCCTTCGCCCGCGCCTCGAAAAACTTGCCCAACGTGATGAGGGTGAGGATCATCGCCGCCGATTCGAAGTACAAGTCCATGGCCGCCGCGTGCACTGAGTGCATATCCCCCGCGCCAAGCGCATAGGCGATGCGGTAGAGCGCATAGATGCCGTACACCGTTGCAGCAGCCGCTCCCAACGCTATGAGGGAATCCATGTTCGGAGCGCGATGCGCAAGCGCCTTGAATCCGACGCGGAAGAACTTGAAGTTCACGAACAGCACCGGAACCAGCAGCAAGAACTGGGTGAGCGCAAAGGACATGACGTTCTGCTCGCCCAGGAAGAACCCCGGCAGCGGCCAGCCGAACATGTGGCCCATAGACAGGTAGAACAACGGCACCGTGAACACGAGCGACACGACCAGGCGTTTCTTCACCGCACGTGCCTCGGACTGGGCCGCATTGAGGGGCAACCGCACGGCGCTGCCGCCCGATTCCGCACCCCCCGCTTCGTGTCCAACACGCGGTACGGCGCCGTATCCCGCCTTGTCCACGGCGGCGCTCACAGCGGCCAACGTCGCAGGATCGCCGTCATAGTCCACCTCCATGCTGTTCTTCAGCAGGTTCACCGCCACCTGCGCCACACCCGGCACCTCCCGCGTCGTTTTCTCGACGCGCGCGGAGCAGGCCGAGCACGTCATCCCTGTCACGTCGAACGTCTGCTTCATGAATAGATCCCTCCTAGCGGCTGAACCGCTTTATTAGCTTCATAACTTCCTCGATCGAGCCCTTTTCGCCTTGCATGATCTGGTCGCTCACGCACGTTTCCAAGTGGTTTTGCAGCACCAAAGCCGACACGCTGCGCACCGCGCTCTCCGCCGCCGCAAGCTGCGTGAGCACATCGCCGCAATAACGGTTGTCGTCGATCATGGCCTTCACGCCGTTCAACTGCCCGATAGCCCGGTTGAGGCGCTTTTGGAGATCTTCCTGCAAGGTAGAGCTGCGCGGAAGGTCCTTGTAGCGCTCCTCAAGCTCGTCCTTCTTGCGCGCCTCTCCCACCGTCAGCGTAGCGCTTTGGTAAACAGGTGCCATAACATACCCTTTCCTGTTCTGGTCTTTATACCTTATAGGGGTATTAGAATATACCTTATTCCCGTATATGACGAATGAAGTATATACCCCTATGAGGTATTTTCAAGTGCAGTTTCAGAAGCGTCAGGTAAAATTTGCGGTTTCTAAACAGAGTGAAACAGGCCCTTCAACCATTGTTATAATAAACCCTTCGTTTCCCGGTATTCGCCTCGCCAACAAGGAGAGCATCGTCCATGGCCACCGTCCATTCCCTTAAAGACATCAAGGAAAGCAAGCTCAGCTCCAAGATCGCCCTCGCGGCAATGCTGCTGCTACCCCTCGCGGGCGTGGGCTGCCTCGTCTTCCCCTCCTATGTGGAGGAGGCGCTTCCCTTGCTGCTCGGCCTGCCTATGGTGCTTACCGCCGTTAGCAGCATTGTCGCCGCCATACGCGGGCGCAGTGTGGATGAAGGCCGCAGCACGTTGGGGTCTGCAATCGTGATGCTGATCCTCGGCTTAGTCGTCATTGCGCACGGCCCGGACAACACGTTGTTCATCGGCATCGTCTGGGGTCTGCTGGGATTGGTGAAAGCTGCCCAGGAGTTCGACGGCATCTTCGCTGACATCAAGAGCCATGAGCCCTTCGCCGTCTCGCTTGCAGTATGCATCTTCGAGCTCGTACTCGCGGTCCTGCTCATCTTGAATCCCTCTGCCAACATCGAGCATCATCTTCTGTTGCTGGGCATCCAGCTGATCACCTATCCTTTTACCCTGTATCGCGAACACGGCAAACTGAAGATCGAGGCCGAGGCGTAGCAAGGACTTGCTGTTTAGCCCGCCCTGTCGCCAGACGTAGCAAGCCAAACAGCCATCCCCTAGCACTCCTTGCTACAAGAGCCGTCCTGCCGAGGCTGCCAGACACCCCCTTCTTCCCTGCTCGAAGAAACATCCTCTCTGCTCCTTCGAGCACGAGTGAAAAATTCATGCACGGATCCTCTTGACAGAATAATGCTCGCCCTTATACTTATGAACAGATGAACATATGTTAAGGGGTTAATATGGATGCCGTGGAAAAAGAAAAGGTTGCAAACTCCGTTTCCCGCGAGGCCAGCTCGCACGATGGGGGCTGCGGATGCGGATGCGCGAACCACGCAGGAGCGGACGGAATGCCCGAGTGCATGCCTGACGAAGAGCTGCTCTACGACTTGGCCGACCTGTTCAAGGTATTCGGCGACACGACGCGCATCAAGATACTGTACGCCCTCATGGGCCAACAGCGGTGCGTCGCCGACATCGCCGAACTCATCGGCGCAACGCAAAGCGCCGTATCCCACCAGCTGCGCACGTTGAAGCAGGCGCGTCTGGTGAAGTTTCAGCGCGACGGCAAGAACGTCATCTACTCGCTGTCGGACGACCACGTGCATACCATGATCGCCCAGGGCATGTCGCACATCTGCGAGTAGCAGCACGTCACAGCCTCCCCGTTTGGGGAAGTCGCCGGAACGAAGAGCAAGGGGAAAGCCGGCCCTAGCATACCGGCAAAGCACGACCATCCTGGCGAGCGCCGTACAACCCACCTATGGCAGCGGTACCAGGCTCAACCGCCAAGAAAGGAATCTACCATGCGCAAGACGTTCAAACTCGAAGACCTCGACTGCGCCAACTGCGCCGCCAAGATGGAACACAGCATCAAAAAGATCGACGGCGTGAACGATGCTACGGTCAGCTTCATGACGCAGAAGCTGGCGCTTGATGCCGACGACGCCCGCTTTGACGCCATCTTGGACGAAGTGGTGCGCGTCTGCAAGAAGATCGAGCCCGACATGGTCATCGTGCACTAGACACACAACCGCAAACGCGGCACTATGCCGCGCAACCATACAAAGGAAACCGAACCATGACCAAAAAGCAAAAGCGCATGCTCGTGCGCATTGTCGCAGGCCTTGCGCTCCTTATCGGCGTGAGCCTGCTACCCGTAGCGGATTGGGTCGGCGAGCAACAGTCGATCTACCTCGAATTTTTCCTCTACCTCGTTCCCTACCTGGTCGTCGGCTACGATGTGCTGCTGCGTGCCGGGCGCAATATCACGCGCGGCAAGGTGTTCGACGAGAACTTCCTCATGAGCGTGGCCACCCTCGGCGCCTTCGCGCTCGTCTTGTTCCCCCAAGCCGAACAGCACTTTACTGAAGGTGCGGCCGTCATGTTGTTCTACCAGGTGGGCGAATTGTTCCAAAGCTACGCCGTGGGCAAGTCGCGCAAGTCCATCGCCGCAATGATGGACATTGCGCCCGACTTCGCCAACGTGCTGCGCAACGGCGACCTTGTACAGGTCGACCCGGCCGAGATCGCCATCGGCGACAAGATCGTCGTAAAACCGGGCGAACGCGTTCCTTTGGACGGCGTGCTGGTCGAAGGAGCAAGCCAGCTGGACACGGCGGCGCTCACCGGCGAATCCGTACCGCGCGAGGTGCGCGAAGGCGACGAGATCATCTCCGGATGCGTAAACATGACAGGCCTGATCACCGTACAGGTGACAAAGCCTTTCGGCGAGTCTACGGTTTCGCGCATCCTCGAGCTGGTTGAGAACGCCAGCGAGAAGAAAGCCCGCACCGAGAACTTCATTACCCGCTTCGCACGCTACTACACCCCCATCGTCGTAGTCATCGCCGCATTGCTGGCCGTGATCCCGCCGCTCATCTTCGGCCAAGACTGGTCGGACTGGATTCAGCGCGGTTTGGTGTTCTTGGTAGTGTCGTGCCCCTGCGCCCTGGTCATCTCGGTGCCCCTGTCGTTCTTCGGCGGCATCGGCGGTGCCTCGCGCTTGGGTATCCTGGTGAAAGGCAGCAACTACCTGGAGGCACTCGCCCAGGCCGAAACCGTCGTGTTCGACAAGACCGGCACGCTCACCGACGGCTCGTTCAATGTCGTGGCCGTACACCCCTCGTCCGGCATCGACCCCGACCGCCTGCTATCTCTTGCGGCACATGCCGAAGCCTACTCCGACCATCCTATCGCGCTTTCGGTGCGGCGCGCCTACAGCGGCCCGATCGACCGCCAGCGCTTGGGCGAGGTGGAGGAGCAGAGCGGGCACGGCGTGCAGGCAAAGGTCGACGAGCACGTGGTGCTGGTCGGCAACGACAAGCTCATGGGCACGGCCGGTATCGACTGTTGCGAATGCGAGCTTACCGGCACGATCCTGCATGTATCGCTTGACGGCGAGTATAGCGGACATATCGTCATTGCCGACGTCATCAAGCCCGACGCAGCCCGCGCCATCGCCAACCTACATGCCGCCGGCGTGAAGAAGACGGTCATGCTCACCGGCGACCGAGCCGACGTAGCCGCCGCCGTCGCCAAAGAGCTCGGCATCGACGAGTTCCACGCCCAACTGCTGCCCCAGGACAAGGTGGCCGAAGTGGAACGTCTGCTGTCAGAGACGCATGCCGCCACAGGCGGTAAGGGCAAGCTGGCTTTCGTAGGCGACGGCATCAACGACGCACCAGTGCTCACCCGCGCTGACATCGGCATCGCCATGGGTGCCATGGGCTCGGATGCAGCCATCGAGGCTGCCGACATCGTGCTCATGGACGACAAGCCCTCGAATATCGCCCGCGCGGTGGGTGTTGCCCGCAAGACACTGGCTATCGTGGGGCAGAACATCGTATTCGCTCTCGGCGTGAAGTTCCTGGTGCTGATCTTGGCTGCCTTCGGCATCGCCAACATGTGGCTTGCCGTGTTCGCCGACGTAGGCGTGTCCGTCATCGCCATCCTAAACGCCATGCGCGCCATGAACGTGCGGAAGTAAGGAGCAGGTGACCCCCGCCGGACAGCTCCTTCATGCGTCCCTTCACACCGCCGTGCGGCCTCCGTGCTCGTCAGAGACGTTCCCGCAGTTCATGATCGCAGCGATCGTTCGGGTGAGGAAACCCAAATCGACCGGCTTCTGCGAATAGCAAGCCTGCCCGCATACCCCGTCCATGAACAACGCGACCGCCTGCGCCGCCTCTTCGTCCATGAATTCCTTAAACATCCCGACCAGACCCTCGTTCCATTGGGTCACGAGCACGCGAAGCTGATCGTCGTAGGCTGCAGCCGCATAGAACAGCGCATCGGTGCGCATCAGCGACGCATCGCTCGTGTACTGGTGCAAGAACCGAGCAACCGCCTCAGGCGTAGCGCCGTCCCTTTTCAAGATCGTCGCCGTTTCGCGCAGGGCCCTGTCAGCACCCTCTGCAACGCAGCGCATCCCCGCTTCGCGCAGCTCGTCGATATTGGCAAAATACTGCGTGGTCGATCCGAGCGGCACGCCGGCGCGTACGGCTACCTTGCGATGCGTGAAACCCCTGATGCCTTCCTGCAAAAGCAGCTCTGCGGCGGCCTCGACGATAACCTGCCTGCGATGCGCAGGATCACGGTGCTTGCGAGCAGGCAGGTCTGCCTTCTGCTCATCAGCCATACAAGCCTCTTCCTTCAAGCCGTTTCGCGCCTCATGCCTTTTCTTGCTGCATTGTGTCACAAATTATGTACATTTGTCCATAGCACCCAGCTGGACGTGGAACCCTCATCCCCCTAATCCTCGAAGCCCCACATACGCACCTCGGGTTCCAGCAGCACGCCGGCATGCGCCAGCACTCGTTCCTGCACGACGGCGACAAGACGGCGAACATCATCAGCCGTAGCCCCTCCCGCGTTCACGACGAAGCCCGTGTGCTTCTCGGACACCTGGGCACCGCCCACGCGGTATCCGCGCAGCCCCGCTTCCTGCACCAGTTGGCCGACGAAGCAGCCTTCGGGGCGTTTGAACGTGCTGCCGGCGCTGGGCATCTCAAGCGGCTGCTTCTCGCTGCGGCGCTGCGCAAGATCATCCATGCGCGCCTGTATAGCCCCGCATTCACCCGGCACCAGGCGCAAGGTGGCGCCCAGCACGATAGAGCCCACCTCGTCCATCATGCTGTGGCGATACGACCACGCAGCTTCAGCCGCCGGTACATCCACCACCTCGCCGGCCGAAGTCAAACAGCGCACTGCCTCTGCCACGTCTTTGAACTCGCCGCCATAGGCACCTGCGTTCATGATGGCAGCCCCTCCTACCGTACCGGGAATGCCGCAGGCAAACTCGTAGCCGCTAAGTCCGGCCAAGCACGCAGCCCGTGCGACCTCTTCGTTCGAGCAGCCCGCCTGCACCTGTACGACCTCGCCTTCGAAAGACATTGCCGCAAAGTTCTCAGCGAGGCGCAGCACCACGCCTCTCACGCCCCTGTCGGATACCAGCACATCGCTTCCCAACCCCATCACACGGAAGGGGACGTCGGCTTCGCGACACCACGCCACGACCGAGCATACTTGCTCTTCGGTGCGCGGGGAAACCAGGAAGTCGGCCGGACCGCCGATAAGAAACGTGGTGTAGGCCGCTAAAGGCTCATCCACCCGCACGCTCTCCCGCCCGATGAGCGATTCCAGCATCTTTGCTTGGGTTTCCTTGTCCACTGCCGCCTCCTTGGCCCGTCTCAACGTAGGTTCCCTCACGCCTGAAAGTTCTTCCTGGTATCGCAATACCCGCCTGCCCTCCCCCTTTTCTTGGCTCAGAAGGTCGAGCCACCCCAGGACGGCGCAACGTCTTTCGGGGAGGGCGGAAACACCGCAGGATATGATTACTTCCGACGGTTCATGTCGTAAAGACGGCCCAGGCCCCGCAAAGTAAGCGTATCGTCGGCACACGCCTCATGGCGCAACAGCGCCGCCAAGGCTGTCGCATTCGCACCGGTGATGACGATGCCGGCTTCGCACCCCAGCTCGGCCGCCACCATGTCGATAAGGCCGTCGATACGCGCCACTTCGCCCATGACGATGCCCGCCTGCATGGCCTCGCGGGTCGACGTGCCTATGACGGAGGCGGGGGCTTTCAGCTCGATCACGGGCAGACGTGCAGCAGCTTGGGCGAGCGACTTCGCACCGAGCGCCAGTCCCGGTGCGATGATGCCACCTTGGAAGGTCCCCTCGGCATCGATCACTTCAAAGTTCGTCGTGGTACCCAGGTCTACCACAATAAGCGGCGCCTCGTAGTCAACGCGCGCCGCTGCAAGATCGGCCACGCGATCGGAACCCACCTCGGCGGGGTCCCGATAGCGCATCTTGATACCGGTCTTCAGGCCCGGACCCACCACCAAAGGGCGGCGCCCGCACTCAGCCTGCAGCGCCGCAGCCCAAAGGTCGGTGAGATCGGGGACGACGCACGACAGGATAGCATCCGCAGGTGCCGGCACTTCCTGGCCATCTGAACGAGAGGCCTCGCGACGCATCGCGTCCAAGAAGTTCGCCACCACCAAACGCGCCTCGTCAGACGTCATGATCGCAGGAGTCGTGGCGTCCCAGGTAGCGCGAAGCTCTCCGCTAGCGAACAATCCCAACCGCGTTACCGTATTGCCCACGTCTACTGCCAGCACGCCCACCATCGCGCCAATGCCCATGATGCCACCCAGCCTTCCGCTGCCGCGCAATTCAAGCCGAGGCCTCCAGCGCGAGCAATCGCTCCCTATTCAACACCGATCTACTTGTGCCCTGATTATAGGGTACCCGCACACTTGGCAACCCCGGCTCCCTGACGCAAGGGACGCAGGCACCCCAAGCAAAAACCGCACCGCCGTCCACTCCGCTAAGGAAGAGAGTTTATTCGTAGGTCTTGATCACCGCTAAAATGTTGTCGCGACAAAGTTTACGAGCCGCAACGGGTGATAGCTTATCAAGCAAGGGATAGTACTTTACCGTCTCAGCAGGGTAGGTCGCCCAATGACCCACTTTATCGGTCCCCAACATAAAACGGTCGGGATATTTCTCGATAAGGGCAACCCAATCGTCGAGCGTGTTGCCGTCGTGGTATTGATTGGGAAATTTATCAAGAAAGTAATAATCATATACCACCCAAGAAATATCAATCCATAGGTTTTCGTTGTTTGCGAGAAGATCGTCGGCGATACGGGGAAGATTCTGAATCTCCACACGTCGAGAAATGCCCACATGGGCCCAGATAATCTTGCAGTCACGGTTATGCGCGAGAGCTTCCTCAAGCTCAGATAAGTACAGTATCTCTTCTGAGTTTTGCGCTGTTATGTTGTGGTGGACTAACACGGGCAGGCTTTCTTGTGCCGCAAGATCAAATATTTCCAAGAATGCGGGGTGATCAATATGGGGTGGCTCGCCATAGGTAAGTGCGGTCAGGTCGTCGTGCCTGCTCATCAGCTCGCCAATGCCGCACCAAAAATTCGGATAGAGCTTGAGCAGCCGACGGAGGTGATCTGCAGAAAACCGATCATTGCCATTGATGCCGCAGGCAAACGGAAAGAAACGTTTGCGGGTTGCTTCTGGCTGGGCCAGAAGATCTTCAGCGACAATAAAGTCGGTGGCTGAATAATAGTAGCAGCGGCTGTCGTTGCTGAGATAGTATTGAGGGGCCTTGTCGAGCGATTCGTCCCACTGCTTTACAATGCCCATGCCAAAGATTACCGATTGAGATACACCGGCAGCATCCATAGCTTTCACCAGGCTCGGAAATCCATCGGTCCTTTCGAGAAAATCGGTGTAATGCAAATGACTATCCACAATATCGTAGGTTAATTCGACATTGGGTTTTTCGATGTCGACCGCCACATTGGTCGCATCTGCCACACTCGATGCTTCTTTCACCTCGTTGCCCGCGTTATCGACAGGAACCGACGAGCAATCGCCCTTAAGAGACTCCTTATCAGGCTTACCCATAGCGTTCGACCCGTCCGCTGCCGGGCTGCAACCAAACGCCAAGGATGCTGCACCCACGGCCACCCCGACCGCGCCCATTTTGACGAACGAACGCCGAGATACGCGCGTTTCTTCAGGACGATCATTTTCAGGAATAGGGTCAGACATTCGTTTCCTCTCGTTTATTGGCAAAGGTTTAGCGTGGCGCAAGCATATTCCTTCTTATTTCCCATCGATCAAAAGAGCCGCTTTTGGCGGCGTTCTCCGTATGCTGCTTTTACTGTGACACCTTGACTTCTAATGCGCAGATTTCTGCATACGAATTTACCCAATACCGCGAATTTAACGATACCGCTTTGTCTCAGACCCGATTATACTGTACCCGTCCGTTCAGTAACCCGACTTCCCGAAACGAGGGGAAGCGGATATACCAAAGGAGCACAGCATGGACTCTGTCAAAGGGCAGCTTACGTTGCGCGGCATACTCATAGGCTGCGTCGGCTGCATCATCATCACCGCGGCATCGGTGTACACGGCCCTGAAAATGGGAGCGCTTCCCTGGCCCATCGTATTCGCGGCCATCATCTCGCTCTTCTTCCTGAAAGCACTGGGACACGGCAAGGCCAGCCTCAACGAGGCAAACGTCACGCACACGGTCATGTCGGCCGGCGCTATGGTGGCAGGCGGTTTGGCCTTTACCATCCCCGGCATCTGGATGCTCGGCTTCGCCGACCAGGTGGGCTGGTTTGAGATGCTGGCGGTAGCGCTCTCGGGCGTTATCCTCGGGCTCATCTGCACGGCTGCTCTGCGCCGGCATTTCATCGAGGATGCCGACTTGGAATATCCCATCGGAGAAGCGGCGGCTCAAACCCTCATCGCAGGCAACGCAGGCGGCAAGGTAGGGCTCAAGCTGTTCGGCTCAATGGGGCTTGCCGGCCTCTACACCGCGCTGCGCGACTTCTTCGGCGTGATCCCCGCCATGTTGCTGGGCAACGTGTCCATTCCCGGCGTGGCGTTCGGCATCTATAACTCGCCCATGCTACTGGCCGTGGGCTTCCTCGTGGGCACAGGTGCCGTCGTCGTATGGTTCGGCGGGGCGCTGTTCGCGAACTTCGGCATCATCGTCGGAGGGTCTGCGGCGGGCTTCTGGGACATCGCCAGCGCGCAAGGCATCGTGTCCAGCCTCGGCATGGGCGTGATGATGGGTGCCGGCCTGGGCGTCATCTTCAAGAACATCCTGCCGAAAGCCATCAAGATGCTGAAGGACACCAAAGGCTCGATTACGCTGGGAGCAGCCGCCGGCACCGACGACCTCCCCGCCTCAGGCGGCGCTCGCCGTCGGATGCGCATCAGTGCAGGCCTTGCCGCCTGCGGCGTGGCAGCCGTGGCACTGCTGATCTGCTTCGGCTTGCAGCTAGGACCTATCCCCGCGCTCATCGTCGTGGCGCTGACCTGGGTGGCCACCGCTATGAGCGCGCAAAGTGTGGGCCAAACGGGCATCGATCCCATGGAGATATTCGGCCTGATCGTGCTGTTGGCGGTGGCAGCGGTATCCAACGTGCCGCAGGTGCAACTGTTCTTTGTCGCGGGCATCGTGGCGGTGGCGTGCGGGCTGGCGGGCGACGTGATGAACGACTTCCACGCCGGACATGTCATCGGCACGTCCCCCAAAGCCCAGTGGGTCGGGCAAGCCATCGGCGCTGTGCTGGGAGCGGTGGTGGCCGTAGCCGTCATGGCCGTGCTGGTGGGCGCTTACGGACCTGAGTCGTTCGGCCCGCAAGGTTCTTTCGTAGCGGCGCAGGCATCGGTCGTGGCTACGATGGTATCGGGCATCCCCTCGGTTCCGGCGTTCGCCATCGGTCTGGCAGCCGGACTTGGCCTGTACTTGCTCGGCTTCCCCTCCATGATGCTGGGATTGGGAATCTACCTGCCCTTCTACCTGTCCTTCTCCGCATTCCTAGGCGCTATGGTGAAGGTGGTCTACGACCTCGTATGCAAGCGCCGCCGCGCTAAACTCTCGCCCGAGGAAGCGGCAGCAAAGGAGAAGGCGCAGACAGAGACCGGCCTGGTCGTATCGAGCGGCGTGCTGGGGGGCGAGTCGATCATCGGCGTGCTGGTGGCGTTCGCCGCCGTGTTCATGGGAATGGGCGCCTAGCAGCAGGCTCCGAAAGCGTCAGGCATCCTACGAGGGCAAGGTGGCGAGAGAAGCTAAACACCTCCTGCCACCTTGCCCTCGCTTTACTCTCCGGCAACGGCCTCTTGGTGGGTTTTCACATGCTTCTTGAGTTTTTTGAGAGCCCAGTCGTAGTAATCGATCAAAGAGGACAACGCTTGTCCCCCTGCTTAACGGTTTTTGCCGATTCGAAGCCACCTCGTCCCGAACGCCTCCGAACAACCCTTCAACGCTCCACCATTCTGCTGCCCGCATAG
>NZ_JAVWUP010000031.1:0-24105 GCF_036667095.1 Gordonibacter sp.
TTTTCTTTTTGAGGGCGAGAAGCGGTGCTTACTCCCGATGGCCGTCGTCGGGCTCAATATGCACGAGGGTCTCGATGACGTTGGGAAAGCTCTTTTCCACCGCCCGCTCAACCTCGTCGGCAAGCTGATGGGCCTCTCCGACCGTCATTTCGGGAGCGACCAGCGCATGCAGATCGACATACACCTCCCCCTCCGTCCCCCGCGTGCGCACCTGGTGCGCACCGCGTACGCCAGGCACCGTGAGAGCCGCCGTACGCACGTCCTCCTCGGGAATGCGCGCACGGTCCGAAAGCGTGGCCAGTGCATGCCTGAACACGTCGTAGGCAGTAAACAGGATAGCCACCGTCACCACGAGCGCCATAAGGGGGTCCGCCATAGGAAACCCTAATACCACGGCAACAAGGCCCACGATAACGCCGATAGAAACAAGCGCATCGGACAGCGTATGGTTCGCATCCGCCGCCAGCACCTCGCTCTTCAAACGCTTCGCATAGCGTCTCTCGTACGTTGTAACGCCCAGGTTTACCGCGAGGGTGGCAATCATGACTACGAACGACAACGGGCCCACCTCGGCCGTGTAGTTGCCTGAAGAGAGCTTGGTAATCGCGCTCGACCCCACTTCGAAGGCCGCCAGCAAGAGCAGCACACCGATCACGAGGCTCGCATACGTCTCGAACTTCGCGTGCCCGTAGGGATGGCTCTCGTCGGCGGGGCGCGAGGCGATCGCAATGCCCACCAGTCCCACGACGTTCCCCGCCGAATCGAACACCGAATGGATGCCGTCAGCCTGCATTGAGGCCGATCCGGTAGCCGAGCCGTAGAAGTATTTTGCCGCAGCGACCGCCAGATTCAGGAAGAGGATGATCCACAGCACGCGTCTGATCTCGTGTGTGCGATGGGATACCGCATCCTTGGTAGCAAGGGTCTTCACCATGATTGCCTCCTTTTACAAAACACCAGTAAATACAAAAGGAGAGCCACTCGGGCTCTCCCTTCTAGCTTTCCTGGTGTCGGAGGCGGGATTTGAACCCGCATACCCTTGCGAGCACTAGCACCTCAAGCTAGCGTGTCTGCCGTTCCACCACTCCGACGCGTGCTGCCTTAAAAAGCAACGCTGGTTATTCTACCCGAACGCCCCCGTCTTGTGAAGGGCGAATTTACGCTATTTTACAATCGTGCCCTGCGGGTAGACGAGCATGAGCGCGATAAGCGACAGCAGAAACACCGCCGCGAAGATGATGGTGATGCGATCGAGGTTCTTCTCGACAATGCTCGTGCCGGTCTGCGTAGAGTAGACCGAGCTGGCGATCATGTCGGAAATGCCCGTACCCTTGCCGGAATGCAGCAAGATGAAGATGATAAGGCCCAGGCCCGAAACGACGAGCAGGATAAGCATAATGATAAGGAGCGGGTTCAAGGTATCTCTCAACTTTCCATAGGAAAACAACCGTCTACACGAAACATGCAGTATACCCGAACATTACCGGGCGTGGCAATACGAGCGCGGAAATTTCAACTTCCGGTCCTTCCCCATCGCGGTCGCGACTTTCATCCCATCGCAATCCCCTTAAACCGACCTGCTCGTCACTTCTCAGCAAACCCGACAAGCTCGCTGCGACCGGCAATCTCACCATCAGCCTGCCAGCAAACTGCGCCCATCCATCTCGCCGGGTGCCGCAAGGCCGATCATCGCAAGCAAGGTCGGAGCCAGGTCGCAGAGTGCGCCTTGGCGACCGTCCAAGGAAAAACCCTTGCCCGTATAGTCCGCCAACGCCAGCGGCACAAGCGCCGTCGTATGCGCCGTAAACGGCGAGCCGTCCGCCTCGAGCATTTTGTCGGCGTTGCCGTGGTCGGCAGTGATAAGCGCCACACCCCCGCGACGTTTCAGGGCCGCAAGCACCTGACCCACACCGGTATCCACGGCCTCGACAGCCGCTACGGCAGCAGGCACGAAACCGGTATGTCCCACCATGTCGCAGTTCGCAAAGTTCACGATATAGACGTCGGCCTCGCCAGCGTCTATGGCCGAGGCCAGGGTGGATGCCACCTCCGGCTCGCTCATCTCTGGCTGCAGGTCGTACGTGGCAACTTTGGGACTGGGCACCAGCACGCGGCGCTCCCCCGCTTTCGGCTCTTCCACGCCTCCGTTCAGGAAGAACGTCACATGCGCATACTTCTCCGTCTCGGCGATACGGTACTGGGAAAGCCCTGCATCGGCCAACACGTCGGCCAGCACGTCGGCAGGAAACTCCTTGGCAAAAGCCACGGCAGCAGGTATCTCCGGATCGTATTCCGTTAAGCACACGAGCTGCACCTGGGGGAAAGACGAGCGCTCGAAGCCGACGAATGACGGATCCACCAGAGCGCGGGTGATCTCGCGGGCGCGGTCGGGGCGGAAGTTGAAGAACACGGCCGCATCGCCGTCGCGCATGCCGCGCGGCGAGAACGCGACGGGTTCCACGAACTCGTCGGTTATGCCCGCCTCGTAGGAGGCCGCCATGACCTGCTGGGGAGTCGCCTCAGTACCGGGTTCGGCCAATGCAAGGGCACGCCAGGCACGTTCGACACGCTCCCAGCGGTTGTCGCGGTCCATGGCGAAGTAGCGGCCCTCAATGCTGCCGATCTCCACCGTGCAGCCGTCACACGACAGCTCGGCAATAACGTCTTCCAACTCGCGCAGGTAGCCCGCACCGCTCTTCGGCGCCACGTCGCGGCCGTCCATGAAGCAGTGCACCACGATATGCCCCACGTTCGCCGCCTTTGCCGCGCCCATAAGCGCGTACAGGTGCCCGTTGGTGGAATGCACGCCGCCGTCGGAGAGCAGGCCCATGAGGTGCAGCGCTGCACCCGGCTTGGCCGCAGTGGCGAAAGCAGCGTTGAGCGTGGGGTTGGCCGCAAGCGATCCATCGTCACAAGCACGGTTGATGCGCGTGAGCTCCTGATACACCACGCGCCCCGCGCCGATGTTCAAGTGCCCCACTTCAGAGTTACCCATCTGTCCTTCGGGCAGGCCCACAGCCTCGCCCGACGCCGCAAGTTGCGTGGTCGGGCAGGTGGCGAACACCTCGTCCAAGCACGGCGTACGCGCCTGGGAGATGGCGTTGCCAGGACCGGGGTCAGACAGGCCGAAGCCGTCCATGATGATAAGGCATACCGGCAAGACGAGGTCGGCATGCTCGGAAAAGGTTCCTTCGACTACGCTCACTTTTGTTCGCTCCACTCAAGATGAAGGGGTTGCGGACCCCGAGAATCGAATACCTCTGCACAAACGCGCATGCCGGCCGCGCGGGAGGCTGCCGACATGCTTTATTCTACCGTTCGGTCAATGCAAAACTGCCGAAAGCTACAGGCAAGCCTCGATGAGCTGCACAAACGATGCAGCCTTCAGCGACGCGCCGCCGATGAGGCCGCCGTCCACATTCGGCTGAACCATGAGTTCGCCTACGTTGCCCGGGTTCATGGAGCCGCCGTACAGCACGCGCATTCCCTCGGCAACCTCTTCGCCGAACATCTCGGACAGCGTTGCACGTATTGCCGCGCATACGGCCTCGGCCTGCTCAGGCGTGGCCGTACGGCCCGTGCCGATAGCCCAGATGGGCTCATAGGCCACGACGCACGTTGCCGCCTCGCGGGCATCGACGCCGGCGAAAGCGGCACGCACCTGTGCGCACACGTACTCGTCGGTCGTGCCCTCCTCGCGTACCGCCAGCGACTCGCCAACGCATACGATGGCGTAGAGGCCCGCTGCGACCAGAGCCTTCACCTTCTTGTTCACGCCCTCGTTCGTCTCGCCGAACAGTTCGCGACGCTCGGAGTGGCCGACGATAGAGCACGTGCAGCCGATCTCTTTGATCATGGGCACCGATATCTCGCCGGTGAACGCACCGGCAGGCTCCCCGTACACATTCTGTGCGCCGACGGCAATCTTCGTCTTGTCGAAGTCGAACACCGTCTTGGCGGGCTTGAGGTCCACAAAGGGCGGGCAGATGACGATGTCGACGCTCTCCGGCCATTCCTTCTCGTACTGGTTCGATATCTCCTGCGTCAACACCACGGCCTCGCCGATCGTGTTGTTCATCTTCCAGTTCCCCGCCATCAAAGGTTTACGCGCCATAGGTGATACTTCCTTTCTACCTGAGAGCTTCCACGCCGGGAAGGGCCTCGCCCTGCACCAGCTCCATCGAGGCACCGCCGCCGGTCGAGATGAACGTCATTTTATCCGCCAGATCGAACTTGTTCACCGCAGCCACGCTGTCGCCGCCCCCGATGATCGTGTCGGCCTGCGTATTCTCGGCCACAGCATCGGCCACCGCCTTTGTGCCGGCTTCGAACGCGGGCATCTCAAACACGCCCATGGGACCGTTCCAGAACACGGTGCCGGCCTCGGCCACGGCTGCACCGTAGAGTCGCGCCGTCTCGGGCCCGATGTCCAAGCCCATCATATCATCGGGCATTTCGCCCACCGGAACCGTTTTGGTTTCGGCTTCTTCGGCGAAGCGGTCGGCACACACCACGTCTACCGGGAGCAGCAGCTTCACACCGCGCTCCTCGGCCTTCGCGATCATAGCCGCGGCGCGCTTGACCCAGTCCTCTTCCTTGAGCGACGTGCCCACGGGCAAGCCTTGAGCCAGCAGGAACGTGAAGCACATGCCGCCGCCGATGATGAGCGTGTCGCACTGGTCCATAAGCGCGTCGATGACCTTGATCTTGTCGGACACCTTCGAGCCGCCGAGGATGGCGACGAAGGGACGCTTGGGGTTCTCCAGCATGCCGGTAAGCGTCGACACCTCGCGCTGCATGAGATAGCCCGCATACGCCGGCAAGAGCGACGCGATACCTGCCGTGGAAGCATGAGCGCGGTGCGCCGCGCCGAACGCGTCGTTCACGTACACCTCGCCGAGTGCGGCCAGTTCCTCGCAAAACGACGGATCGTTCTTCTTCTCGCGCGCGTCGAAGCGCAGGTTCTCCACCACCAGCACATCGCCGTCGCGCAACGAAGCCGCCTTGGCCTGCGCGTCGACGCCCACGGTATCGGTGGCGAACACGACCGGCTTGCCCAGGATTCCCGAAAGATGCTGGGCCGCCGGGCGCAGCGAGAACGCCGCCTCAAAGCCGTCGCCCGCCGGACGGCCCAGATGGCTCATGAGGATAACGCGCGCGCCCTGGGCGACCAGCGCCTCGATAGTGGGCAGCGCTGCACGGATGCGCGTGTCATCGGCGACGGCGCCGTCGCGCAAAGGTACGTTGAAGTCCACGCGCACCAGCACGCGCTTCCCCGCCCCATCCAACTCGTCGATGGTCTTGATATCTGCCATACAACCCTCTTCCACAGACTACTGATACTTACTGATTTCCGTTACCCGGCATCTTGCCCTGGCGGCACACCTCATTGGCAAGGGCCTCGGTCGCCGCCGCCGTGCGCTCGGCAGCCTTCACGAGCCGCATAATCATGACTACAGCGAAGACAGCGATTCCGATCGCAACCAAGAAAGGAACCGCAAACAACAATTCCGGAACGCTCATTCCCAGTATTCTCACAACTCGCCCCTCCCCCTCGATTCGCGCAAAGCGCGAAAACAACCAGACAGGTTGGCGTAGTAAAACAGCGAGAAGCCCCGAGGTATCCAATATTGCCGCGAAGGGTTGGCGAAGCGTACTTTGGTACGTGAGCCAAGCCTGGAGCGGCAAGGTTGGATACCTCGGGGCTTCGCAGCGTCGAGCAGTTCCGTCGGCCGTTAGGCCGACGGAACAAGAATCCTTCTCTAGAGAAGGATTTTGACCAAATCTTTAACACGGTTGGAGTAGCCCCACTCGTTGTCGTACCAGGAGATGCACTTCACGAAGTTACCCTCGCCACCCATGACCATGGTCAGCTTGCTGTCGAAGATCGACGAGCTCGGGTTGCCCACGATGTCGATGGACACGATGGGGTCCTCGGTGTACTCCAGCACGCCCTTCATCGGGCCCTCGGCGGCGGCCTTCATGGCGGCGTTGATAGCCTCGATGGTGGCATCACGCTCAAGCTCCACCGTCAGGTCGACCATCGATCCGTCCGGCGTGGGAACGCGCGTGGCAAAGCCGTCCAGCTTGCCCTTGAGCTCCGGCAGCACCAAGGAGACGGCACGGGCGGCACCCGTCGTCGTCGGGATCATCGACACGGCAGCAGCACGGGCACGGCGCAGGTCGCTGTGCGGCAGGTCGAGGATCTTCTGATCGTTGGTGTAGGAGTGAATCGTGTTCATGTAGCCGCGCTTGATGCCGAAGTTGTCCAGCAGCACCTTCGCGAACGGCGCCAGACAGTTCGTGGTGCACGAGGCGTTGGACACCACGTGGTGCTCGTCTTTGTTGTACTGGTCATCGTTCACGCCCATGACGATGGTGATGTCCTCGTTCTTGGCCGGAGCGGAGATGATGACCTTCTTGGCGCCTGCATCGATGTGCGCATGGGCCTTAGTTGCATCGGTGAAGAAGCCCGTGGACTCCACGACCACGTCCACACCCAGCTCGCCCCAGGGCAGGTTGGCCGGCTCGCGCTCGGAGAGCACCTTGACCGCATGGCCGTCGGCGACGAAGCCGTCCTCGCACACCTCGACCTTATCGAAGGCGCGTCCGTGGATGGAGTCGTACTTCAGCAGGTGGGCCATCGTCGGGATGTCGCCGAGGTCGTTTACCGCCACAACCTCAATCTCGGGATCATTCGCCATCGCGCGGAACGCGAGGCGGCCGATGCGACCGAACCCGTTAATGCCTACTTTGATTGCCATGCGTATCCCCTTTCGTCAAGATACTCGATTGCTTGCAGTCAGGATAAGGCGATCATACCATGGAGACCATGAGGGCGCATATCAGCAACGCCTTCACCATGAAATCGCCGCCGACATTCTACCCCTGTGTCTCCTTGGCCATTTGCTCGATCCGGCGAACGCGGTGGTAAACGGCCGATTTCGACAGGGGCGGGGTTGCTCGCTCGCCCAACTCCTTCAGCGTGGCATCCGGATAGGTGACGCGCAGGCGGATGTAGTCCTGCAAGGCTGGCGGCAAGTTCTCCATGCCGTGGGCCTCGAGTACGGAGCGGATGGCGTAGATCTGGTCCACCGAGGCGTTCGCGCTTTTCGCCTGGTTTGCTATCTCGGCATTCGTCATGCGGTTCACGTCGTTGCGCACGCTTTTGATAACACGCTCGTTCTCCATGGCAAGCGCGCACTGATGCGCCCCGGCAAACGCAAGGAACTCGAGGATGGCCGCACCGCTTTTCAGGTACACCATGTACGAGCTGCGGCGCTGCATGATGCGCGCCTTGATGCCCTTGCGCTCCAGCAAGCCCACCAAGCCCTCGGCCAGCGCCTCGGACTCCACCGTTATCTCGAAGTGAAAGTCGCCGCGCGGGCTGGACACGAAGCCGCTGCCCAGAAACGCCCCGCGCAGGTAGGCTGCCGTGCAGCACTCCTTGGCCACCAGGTCCTCGGCGATACCCAGCTCCAACCCCTCGCCCGACAGCACGCCCATGTCGCGCAGGGAATCGGCGAGATGCGACTGCGAGGGCACCTCGATGAGGTAGTTCGGCGTCTTGTGCAGCACGCTGCGGCGCACCGTGAGCTCGGTCTTCAGATGGTACAGCTCGTGGAGCATCTTGATGATGAGGCGCGCAACGGAAGGCATGTCCGTGGCTATCTCGATGCGGTAGCTGCCCTGGCCGCTGAAGAACAGCGTGCCCTCGATGCGCACAAGGGCCGCCAACGTGGCCTTGTCGCAATGCGAACACACCGGGGCCACCCGGGCAAGCTCGTCTTTCACCTCTGCCGTGAACGACATAGCTTCAACACCCCCGAAAACGCATTGCGCAGAGCCGCCGGGTCATGCCAGGTGGGACTTGCCGTGTCCACCAGGTCGCGCGCGATGACCACGGGGCCTTGCGCTTGGATGGCCTGCACGTCGCGATAGGTCACCGCCACCGGGCGGATGCTGCCGCCCCAACGCGCCTCGTCTACCTCACCTAACTCGGCAGAACGGAGGCCAGAGCCTCCTACGGCGTCGAAGGCGCCCGTCGCCGGACCGTCCGGCCGCAAGGGGGCGGGCGCATGCACCAGCACGTAATCGACCAGCCCGCGCATGCCGTGGTCCATGAGTGCCTCGACGTGCTCGCGGGCCGTGAGCCCCCACGTCTCTCCCTGCATGTCCGCCAGCGAGCACACGAACAGCGTGCAGCCCCTCGATGCGCGGATAGCGTCGACGACGCCCGGCACCAGCAGGTTCGGAATGATGGAGGTGAACAGCGATCCCGGTCCCAACACGATGAGGTCGGCCGCACGGATAGCCTCAAGCGCCGGCTCGTAGGCCCTGATGGGGTGCGCTGCCCGCAGCCCTACCCGCTCCAGCGCCGTGCGCGAGTGGCAGGCGACCGCCTGGCCCTCGATCTCGCGGCCGTCACGTGTGCGGGCCACCAGCGTAACCCGGTCGAGCGTCGAGGGATACACGCGCCCCTGCGCGTCCAGCAAGCGCTCGCAGATAGCGATAGCCTCCGGGAACGACCCGGCTGCATCCTCGAGAGCCGACAGCATGAGGTTCCCGAGCGTGTGGTTGCGCGCAAAGGGGAAGCGGTACTTGAAGGCGCGGGTGAGCGGGTCGGCAGGATCGGCGGCCATGGCGGCGATGCACTTGCGCACGTCGCCGGGAGGCGTGACGTCCGCTTCCTCGCGCAGGATGCCCGTGGAGCCGCCGTCATCGGCCATGGCCACGACGGCGGCCGTTTCCACCTGCATAGATAAGAGCGTGCGGATGGACACGGGCGCGCCGGTGCCGCCGCCGATGACGACGGCACGCAGGTGCTCGCCTGGTGCGGCGACCGGCGGCGTCTGTCCCAGCGCTGCAAACGCAGCGGTCGACGACGGGTCGTGGGTAAATACGGTTGCCATGGCGCGCGCCTATGCCTGGGCGGCCGGAGCGGCCACGACCTGGCCGCCGGCACCTTCTGCCAAGGTCAGATCGCGATGGGCCAGACTCACGCGGTAGCCCTTCGCCTTCAAGTAGTCGCCCGTCGATTCGGCCAAGGCTACCGAGCGGTGCTGGCCGCCTGTGCAGCCGATGGCAATGGCAAGCTGTTGCTTGCCTTCGGCCACATAGCCCGGCATGACGCAGTCCAAAAGCGCACGCCACCGCTTCTCGAACTCCTCGGTTTCAGGGCGGTACAACACGAAGTCGCGCACCTGCTTGTCCAGGCCCGTCAGCGGACGCAGCTGGGGGTCGTAATAGGGGTTCGGGAGGAAGCGCACATCCATGACCAGGTCGGCGTCGAGCGGGGCGCCATGCTTGAAACCGAACGAGTACACGGTCACCGACAGCCCGGACTTCTCTTGCCCCGGCGCGAACAGCTCGCGGATTTCCGCACGCAGCTGGGGAGGCAGGAGGTCGGTGGTGTCGATTACCTGGGAGGCCGCATGGCGCACGTCGGACAGCAAGGCGCGCTCGCGTTCGATACCCTGCGCGATGGAGCCGCCGTCCGCGCACAGCGGATGGCGTCGGCGGCTGGACTTGTAGCGCGCGATTAACTTCTCGTCGGCGGCATCCAAGAACAGGATGCGGTAGTCGATGCCCTGCGCCTTGAGCTTCTCCAGCTCGGTGGCAAGACTCGAGAAGAAATCGCGATTGCGCGCGTCGCAGACCACCGCTAGGCGACGATGGCCGTCAGGCTGGCCGGGCATGCCGGTCAATTCAAGCAGGTTGACAATGAGGCTCGAAGGCAGGTTGTCCACGCAGAAATAGCCCAGGTCCTCGAAGGCGTGCATGGCCTCGGTGCGCCCGGCGCCGCTCATGCCGCTGACGATGACCAGCTCGGGCATGTCCTGCAAATCGGTTCCCTTTTCGCTCATCCTAAACCTCCACGTCGTCTGGCGTGCGAACCGCTTCTGCGGTCGTGCACTCGTCTTTCCGATCCTTATTATACTGCTGGAGCACTTGGTGCAGCTCCTCAGCCACCTCGTCGGGCACGACGCGGGCCTCTTTGATCTCCTCGAGCGTGGCGGCCTTCAGGTTCCTAAACGATTTGAACGCCTTCAATAGCGCTTTTTTCCGCACCGGACCCATACCTACCACATCGTCTAAAATACTTGCCGTCATACCTTTGCCGCGCAGCTCGCGGTGGAACGTGATGGCGAAGCGGTGGGCCTCGTCGCGCACCTGCTTCACCAGGTAGAGCGACGCCGATCCGCTGGGCAGCACCACCGGACCCGTGTCCTGCCAGGGCACGAACAGCTCCTCGTCGCGCTTGGCCAAGCCGCACATATCGATGTCGTCGATGCCCATCTTCTCGAACATGGCCAGCGCCGCGGAAAGCTGCGGCTTGCCGCCGTCCAGGATGATCAGGTCGGGCTTGCTGCCGAAGCGCTCGTCGGCCATGCGCTCGGGCGCGTAGCGGCGGCTCATGACCTCCTGCATGGATAGGAAGTCGTTCGCCTCGTCCAGCGGCGTCTTTATCTTGAAGCGGCGGTACTGGTTCTTGTCGGGCTTGCCGTTGGTGAACACCACCATCGAGGCCACCGTGTAGGAGCCGTGGATGGTTGAGATGTCGAAGCACTCGATGCGCAGGGGCGGCTCGTCGAGCGCCAACGCACTTTCCAGCTGCAAAAGCGCGTTGTTGATACGCTTGTCGTCGTAGTTGGTGCGCACCTTGTAGCGCATGAGCGTGTGCTTGGCGTTCGTCTCGGCCATGGCCACCAGCTCTGCCTTCTCGCCTTGCCGCGGCGCACAGAAGCGCACCTTCGCGCCGTGCGCACTTGCCAGCTTCTCGGCAAGCCATCCCTCCATCGCCTCGGCGTCTTCCGGAAGGTCGCGCAGGATGACCTCGTGCGGTATGGAGGTGGTGGCGTCGTAGTAGCGCAGCAGGAACATGTGCACCAGGTCGTCGTCGGGGACGTCGCGCCCGCGGTTCAGCACGAACTCGTTGGAGTTGATGATGCGGCCCTCGCGCACCATGAACACGTGCACGCCGGCCACCGTCTCCTCGCGGAACAGGCCCACCACGTCGGCATCAAGGTTGCGCGCGGATACGGCGTGCTGCCGGTCGGTCAGCGAGTTGATGGTGTCGATGCGCGCCTTCATGCGCGCCGCACGCTCGAAGTCCAGGTCGGCCGCCGCCTCCTGCATGTCCGCCGCAAGCTCTTCGACGAACTCGCGGTGCTGGCCCGACAGGAACCGCACGATACGCCGCACGTTGGCCGCGTACTCGTCGGGCGTGATGCCGCCGCAGCACGCACCCGGGCCCAGCCCTACGTGCGCGTCGAAGCACGGCCGCGCATCGCGGGACAGCAGCGCGAGAGGATCCTTCTCCAAACGGCGCTTCAGCTGCCGCCAGTCGGAGCACGACGTGGCGCACAGCGGCACGACGCGCCGGGCGATGTCCACCATCTCACGGGCCGCGCGGCTGTCGGTATAGGGTCCGAAGTACTTGGTATCGGGCTTGTGCTTCTCGCGCGTGTACTTGATGGCCGGAAACACGTCGCCTTTGGTGAGCGCGATGAACGGGTAGGACTTGTCGTCTTTGAAGTCGGCGTTGAAAAACGGGCTGTGCTGGTTGATGAGGTTCTTCTCCAGCACCAGCGACTCGTGCTCGTTCTCTACCACGATATAATCGAAGCTGTCGATCTGGTCCACCAGCAGGGGAATCTTGGCGCGCTCGTCCTGGAAGTTCACGTACTGGCGCATGCGGGCGCGCAGCTGCTTGGCCTTGCCAACATAGATGACCTGGCCGGACCTGTCCTTCCAGAGGTACACGCCGGGAAGCGCGGGCACACTGTCGAGCTCGGCTTTGATGCGTGCGAGCTTGGCCGCCTGTCCAGCGGCCGTTTGCGCCAAGGCAGTCTCTTCGGGCGCGTCGAGGCCGTCGCCGTCGCCCAGCCTCTCGAACCCGCCCGCGTCGGCGAAGCCCGGACCCCTTCGGCTCGGCAGCACAGCGGGCTCGTCGCACGAAAGCGAGAGCCCGTCTGCGTCGGCTTGCGCGGAATACTCGCCCGCCGATGGCCCGAAGGCGCTGTCGCCCAAGGCCTTCCCCTGATTGTCGTTTCGTTCGTCCATGAGGTCAGTATAGCAAAACCGCACAGGCGTTCCCCTCCGGCCGGCTACCCTCCATGCCTTGCCCAAAACCGCCGCGCGCGACGTGTCCCAGGAGCCAGGGCGCGCTGCGCCTCCCAAAAACCACGATACACGGCGTCTCCCAAGAACCTAGGCACGCTGCGCCACCCAGGAGCCAAAGCAACCGCATAGGCAAGATCGAAGAAAGCAAGAAAACGTCGAATGCTGTGCAAATTTTTCGCTTTCCCGCCATCTGATGCGCAGTTTTCGACCCCAAGGAAGCTGCATTAACGAGCTCCCGCATAAAAGCCCAGATCAAGAGCATTCCCTCAAACCGGGCTACTCGCTGTCGAACGAAGAAGCCCGGTTTAGGATGAAAATCTAGCGGGAAACCGAAAATTTTGCACAGCATCTGCCTATTTCGGACGGTCTAGGGCACCGGCCCCGCGATCGTCGCGCCCGCCAACAGAAAAATCGCCGCATAAAACGGTTGGCGGGCAGCGGGCGCAACAAGCGCACCGCATGATTCGATCCAGGTACCCAGATGTTGCACGATGAAGTCCGCTGCACATACCTGCAACGCAAGCGCAGACGCCTCGTTACCGGCATCCCACGCATCGGCCTCGCGCCCCGCAAGCAGCGCGAGGAACTCCAACTCAACCGCTACATGATCGGGCAGCTCAACGAGATCTTCTGACAGAGTGAAACCTGACTCGGCATAGGCCCGGGAGACCTCTCGCTCGGCCTGCGTGCGCAACCATCCCCGACCGGCGGAGGCGCGGCTGCTCTCGTAGTAGCTCTCGTAAGGCGGGGCCAGCACCTCGCCGGGACCTACGAACAAGCGGTTGTACTCGATCTCCAATAGCAAGCGCGCCTCGTCCTCCGAGACGGCGCGAAGGAGCCTCGCCTGCTCGTCAATACCATCCAGCGCATCGACCATCTCGGGCATCGAGCATGCTCCCACCAAACTTCGCAGCGTCGAAGGCAAAATGCCTGCACGCAGCTCCACAGCCAATGCTGCGCTCGGTCGCAGCAAACACCTCGAGAGCAGCCCCAGCAATGCCCCGTCGGCGCGCGCGTACGAAGCCTGATCGGCTGTAATACCCCCTAACGCTGCCACGCTACCACCTGCCTGTCCCATAATCGGTTACTCCATCGAGTTCCAGTAGTACACCTGCGGGCCCGTCTTCTGGTCCTCGAACAGGTGCGTCGTTTTTCTCTCGGCTACGATCTTGGCAATCTCCGAGGAAGCGTCGTCCAAATCGCCCACCACAATGGCGCGGCCCGGACAGGCCAGCTGGCACATGGTCGTATCGATGCCGGCATCCAGGCGGTGCGAGCACAACGTGCATTTGTCCACGGTGTTGGCGGCGTCGTCGTGCTGACGCGCTCCGTAGGGGCAGGCCGCAATGCAGCTGTCGCACCCGATGCACTGTTCCTTGTCAATCACCACGATGCCGTCCGCACGCTTCGTGGACGCGCCCGTCGGGCAGACCGCCACGCAGGGCGCCTCGTCGCAATGCTGGCAGGGCACCGGCACCCATTCGAGAGCAAGTGCCGGATACGTGCCCGTAGGCTTGTCGTACACCGTCTGGTCGTCGGCGTTCAACACCCGCATGCGCTGCAGGCCCGATGCCACGCCGTTTTCCATCTTGCAGCTGATCGTGCAGGTCCTGCATCCGACGCAGCGGTGCAGGTTGATTGCGAAACCGTATTTCGTCATAAGAGCACCCCCTTAGGCTTTCTTCACTTCGACCAGGTTGTCGTACGGCGCGAAGTTCGTCTCCGAGATGGCATCCTGCGCCGGATTGAGCGTGATCTGGATAAGCGAGCTGTAATGTGTCTCGCCCGGGAAGTCCTTGGGCCACCAGCCCTGGCGCTGGTTGAGGCAACCGGGCTTTATCTCGGAGGTTACCAATGCCTTCACCTGGTACGATCCCCGGTCGTTGAACACTTCCACCACATCGCCGGACGCGATACCGCGCGCCTCGGCATCGGGCGGGGAAATCTCCAGCCACGGCTCGGGCGCCACTTCGCGGATCCAAGGCAGCTGCACATGCTGCGAGTGCGTCGTATACACCGTGCGGCAGTTCATGAACGTAAGCGGATAACGTCCGGCCAGCTCGTTGCGGATGCCCTCAAGCGGCTCGTAGTGGCAGGCCAGCTCTTCGCCAAAGTCGATCAGATCCTCGGTATAGAGCTCGATCTTGCCGCTGGGCGTCTGAAAGCGCATGCTCTCGAACGCCACGTAGTTCTCAGGGTAATTCGCACGCACGACCTTCTTCTCCATGAGCTCGTCGAAGTCGATGGTGCTAAACTCGGGAGCCAAGCTCTCGCCGAGGATGTGCTTGCGGCCGTACTCCTCGATGTCCAGCTTCCATTCGGTCTCCTCTAAGATGCCGAACTTCTCCGCCAGCATCTGGGCCACCTGGTAGTCGGTCTTGGCCTCCCATTGCTGGCTGATAGCCTGCTCGCGCACCTGCACGTACATGTTCGACCAGGAGGTAAGCAGCTCGAAGGGCTCCTCATAGTAACTGGTCACCGGCAGCACGAGATCCGCGTAGCTCGCACCAGGCGTCATGACCTGCTCTGATACTACGATGAAGTCAAGCTGCGGCAATACGTCTTTGATCATGCGATTGCGGTCGGGGCCTTGGGTGCCCCAGCCGTAGTTGTGCGTCCAGAGCATCTTCACCGGGTAGGGCTGCTGCGTGGCCACGATGTCGTACCACTGGGACCCGGGCAGCGGGCTTGCCTTGTGCCCCTCA
The DNA here is from genome assembly GCF_036667095.1 of Gordonibacter sp. Classification (NCBI taxonomy): domain Bacteria; kingdom Bacillati; phylum Actinomycetota; class Coriobacteriia; order Eggerthellales; family Eggerthellaceae; genus Gordonibacter; species Gordonibacter sp. The sequence goes on from NZ_JAVWUP010000031.1 coordinate 14,832, forward strand.
CGCGGCGTGACCGCCGTAGGTGCCAGCGAGAACAGGATGCGCATGAGCGTTCCGCCCGCCCAGTTGATGTTGGCATGGGGTTTGCCGACGTTGCCGGTGATGCCTGCCAGCTGGATGAGCGCGCGGGTGGGCAGATGCCCGTTCCAGTAGCGGTTCGTGCCCTGGCTTACGCGCAGGCTGGCAGGTGTCTCGTTCACATAGAGCTCGGCCAACCGCACGATATCCTCGGCCGGCACATCGCAGATGGCGCTGGCCAACTCCGGCGTGTAGGCGGCAAGCGAGTCGACCAGCAACTGGAAGGCGGGCTTTGCCGCGACGTCCGCACCGCCGACGGAGAGCGAATAGCTGCCCAGCAGCGCCGCCGTCTCGGGAACCTTGGCCGCCTCGGGCACGTCGCCGGTCACCGCGACGGACGGATATGCCGGCTTGAGTTTGTCGGGAAGCGCCGCAACCGGCACGGCCTTGTTGGCCTTCTCGTCCCACACCAGGTAGTTCTCCCCGTCGCGCACCAGCTTCTTCGTGGCCGCATCCACCAAGAACGCTCCGTTGGTGTACGTGCGGACATATTCCTGATCGTGCTTTCCCTGCGCCACGATATGGCTCATCATCCCCAAGGCAAGCGCCGCATCGGTGCCGGGGCGAATAGGTATCCACCAGTCGGCTTTGGCGGCCGTGCGCGAGAAACGCGGGTCTACCACCACCAGCTTACTGCCCGCCTCTTGAGCATCGAAAACGAAGTGCATCTCCTGCATGCTCGTCTCGGCGTAGTTGCAGCCGAACATGATGATAGTCTTGGAACCGATGAGGTCCTCCCATGCGCTGGCATCCTGCTGCACGCCCAGCGGGGGCAGAAATCCCATGTTGCAGCCGTTGTCGCCCATGATGCCGAAATTCGTGAACTGCGTGCCGTCGTACGTAGCGGCCAAAAGGCCGTCGATGATCTGAGGGAACACGCCATAGTTGCCGGTCATTCCCAAAAACGCGTTCGCCGTAGGCCCGTAGGCATCGATGTTCTTCTGCATATTCTCGTGGATAAGCTCGATCGCCGCCTCCCAGCTGATGCGCTCGAACTCGCCGGAACCGCGTTCGCCCACGCGCTTCATGGGATACTTCACGCGATCGGGCGAGTACACGCGCTGCATGGCGTTGGACACGCCGCGCAAGCACATGCGATGGTAGCGGTTATCGGGAAACTCAGCGGGCTCGATCTTTACGATCGTGTCGTCTTTCACGTAGGCGTTAATGCCGCAGCTGCCCACGCAGTTGGGTGCGCAGACGCTGCGCGCTACCTTGTCGTAGTCGGGCTGCCCCGTACCGACGGGCTTGCTTTCCGCCGCGTCCTTCTTCGCCGCGGGCGTACATGAAGCGAGCACCGTGGCGGTCGCACCGGCTGCCATAACGCCGGCTGCTCCTGCGAGGAACTGGCGGCGCTTCATGATCAGTTGGTACCTGGAATCAAATGTCGAATCGGTCATATGACCCTCCTCCCCCTGCTTGATTACAAGCGAGTGCGAGGCCCTTTGGAAATCTGCAGTTTCCCGTGTGGCGGCACCATCAAGGCGCCCTTTGCGTCGGCCCGTCGGCCGACGGCTTGCCCCCACCCTCGCATCCAGTATAGGAAGCAAGAGGCAGGGGAAGACGAGTTTGCGGGATTCCGGGAAACCCGCAACGACCGCTCCGGCTACCTCCCCTCGGCCGTAGATCATCTAGCCCGCGACTACGGTACCGAGCGAATCCCGTGACACCGGGGTCTGCGGCGCGACTTTGCGGTCGAGCTCGTCGAACAGGTCAACGGCACGCGGCGCCACGAACACGCGACTGCGCTGCGCGCTGTCGATCTCGCGGATGATACCCGCCGCCTCAAGACGGGCGAAAGCATCGTTTACCGACGAGACACTCTTGCCCGTCAGGGCTACCGCTTGTTTCACGGTTAGCACCGGCAAGCCCGGCAGAAGGCCGATGAGCGCCTCGGAAGCCGATCCTTTGCTAGGACGGCCCAGCTCTTCGACCCAGCGCTCGCGCAGAGCGAGGACCGCGTTCAGGTGCACATCGGTCACCTTGGCGGACACCTCGGCCGACCAGGCGCAGAAATCCGCCCAGCGGTCGACGAGCTGCAACCGCTCCCGCTCGCCTGCGGCCAAGCCGAAGTTGTAGGGAAGCAGCGACTCGGCATGACTTTTCGTATCGATGGCCGGCTCGAGGCCGATAGGGGCCACCACCGAGCGCATGAGGCCACGCTTGCGCATAATGGCGTGGCACATCAGGCGCCCCGTTTTATCGAGCCCCGACTTGAACGGCTTGATGCTCTCGAACTGGAAGTGGGCAATGGCAGCTTGCCCGATCGGGGCGTACGCGTCCTTGTTCGCAAAAGCGCACAAGTCTTCCACCAGGCCCGGAAGCTCCTCAGGCTCGGGAGCTTCGTACACCAGTGTCGCTGCATCGGCCGCAGACTGATCGTGGCGCCGCCTCCTGAAATGAACTCCCGTCTCCCGTGCGGGAAGCCCGTACATGCAAAGCGAGTGGATATCCAGCAAGGTGTCCGGCGTGAGGGGCTGGTCGGGATCAGTCTCGTAGTAGAGGTAGCGCACCGCGCTCAGGAACCGCAGCACTTCAAGCGCCGTAGCTCGCGCCTCGTCGTTCTCGAAGTCGTAGGCATCGAGCGAATCGACGCGGCTGACGCCCTCCGCACGGTTCCCATCAAGGTACGCTTCCAAATGCAGGATCGCGCCAAGCGAGGGCCGCTTCCCCTCGATACGGATAGTCGACACCGCCTCGACCCGTGCAAGCGTGTGCATGAGCGCCCGATCCACACCACCGGAGCAGGCGCGATCCTCCATGCGGATCATCATCGCCTCGGCCCGCGCTATGCCCGCCTGCGTTGCCGGCGACAGCGCGAATACCTGCTTTCCTATCGGAACCGGCTTGTACATAGTTCCCCCTCCGAAACCACGTTGCCCACCCTCAACCATATACTATACTTTCCCCAAGCGAAGAAAGGACAGGATTCCGCCCATGAAGCCCACTATCTACATCGATGCCGATGCCTGCCCGGTCACCTCCGAGACGATGGCCGTCGCCCGACGCAGCAGCATACCGGTCGTCATCGCAGGCAACTCCACGCAGAACCTTGCACGCCACATCCGTCGGAGCGACCCGCGTGAGCCCAGGGACGGCTTTTGGGCAAGCACCTTGCCCGTGGGCGTCGGAGCCGATGCGGCCGACTTCGCCATCGTACAGGAACTGCAGCCCGGCGATATCGTGGTCACCCAGGACATCGGTCTGGCCGCCATGGCGCTGGGGCGTAAAGCTGCGGCCATCGGCGTGCGCGGGCGCATCTACGAGCTTGCCACCATCGATTCCGACCTGCAGATGCGCCACCTGGAAGCGAACGTGCGCAGGCGCGGTGGCCGCACGAAAGGACCCGCCCCCTTTGAGGACGACGACCGCGAGCGCTTCACAGACAACTTGCAACGCCTCGTTGACCAGGCGTTGCGAACAGATTGACCCTCCCCCCCCCCGGAGCAAAACTACACGCCCCTCTTTGCGGGGTCTTCCCTGCCAGTCGAGCGGAACGTCGCTCGCACCGCCTTTCGAAACCAGACCCACAAGTCGCTTGGGGATCAAGGGAGAATCGCGAAGTTTTTCCTCGCTGGTCTGAGCAGGATACACTGACGGGGCCGAACACCTTTTACACCACAATAGTTCGTTTATTGCCGATTCCGACAGCTCGGCGCAAAGAGAGCGCAGGATACGCGCTTCCAAGGATGCCAAAGAACGCTATGGGCACCCCGCCGGGGGCCCCGGCTCCCGCCTATCGCTAGTTTTGTTTCATCTTCTTTAAATAACATCGCCCATCAGAAATCGCCCCCTATAATGGAGCAATGTGAAAAATCCCCGAAGGAGGTCCCACGAGATGAGTTACGTCGATAACGTCATCGAGCAGGTCAAAGCAAAGAACGCCCATGAGCCCGAGTTCATCCAGGCCGTCACCGAGGTGCTAACGTCCCTAGCACCAGTCATCGAGTCCAATCCGGCCTACGAGAAGGCCGGCTTGCTCGAGCGCATCGTCGAGCCGGAACGCGTGGTCATATTCCGCGTGCCGTGGGTAGACGACGCGCACCAGGTGCACGTGAACCGTGGCTTCCGCGTGCAGTACAACAGCTGCCTCGGGCCCTACAAGGGCGGTCTGCGCCTGCATCCGTCCGTGAACTTGGGCATCATCAAGTTTCTCGGCTTCGAGCAGATCTTCAAGAACAGCCTGACCACGCTGCCCATGGGCGGCGGCAAGGGCGGTTGCGACTTCGACCCCAAGGGCAAGTCCGACATGGAGATCATGCGCTTCTGTCAGAGCTTCATGACCGAGCTCTGCAAGCACATCGGTGCCGACACCGACGTGCCGGCCGGTGACATCGGTACGGGCGCACGAGAGATCGGCTTCATGTTCGGACAGTACAAGCGCATCCGCAATGTATGGGAAGGCGTACTCACAGGCAAGGGCCTGTCCTACGGCGGGTCGCTCGCCCGTACGCAGGCGACGGGCTATGGCCTGATCTACTTCGTGCAGGAGTATCTGACCTGCCACAACGACAGCTTCGAGGGCAAGACCGTATCCGTGTCCGGATCGGGCAACGTGGCCATCTACGCCGCGGAGAAGGCCCAGCAGCTGGGTGCTAAGGTAGTCACGCTCTCCGACTCTACCGGCTGGATCTACGACCCGGCGGGTATCGACCTTGACCTGGTAAAGCAGATCAAGGAAGTGGAACGCGCGCGCATATCCGTCTACGCCGAGCGCAAAGAGGGCGTGGAGTACCACGAGGGCCGCGGCGTGTGGAGCGTGCCCGTGGACATCGCCCTACCCTGCGCCACCCAAAACGAGCTTCTCATCGACGATGCCAAGCAGCTCGTGGCGAACGGCTGCAAGATCGTGGCCGAGGGCGCGAACATGCCCACCACCATGGACGCCACCGAGTGCCTCATGGAAGGCGGCGTGGTGTTCTGCCCCGGCAAGGCGGCCAACGCCGGCGGCGTTGCCACGTCCGGTCTCGAGATGTCGCAGAACTCCGAGCGCCTGTCCTGGACGTTCGAGGAAGTGGATGCCAAGCTGCAAGGCATCATGAAGAACATCTATCACGCAGCAGACGACGCTGCCAAAGAGTACGGCCACGAGGGTAACTACGTTATGGGCGCCAACATCGCCGGCTTCAAGAAACTTGCCGACGCCATGATGGCCCAAGGCGTGGTGTAAGCAAGTCGTATCTCCCGCGAAGCGTCTCTCATGCAAAAGCCCGAGATAAGAAGTCTCGGGCTTTTTTAGTGCCGCGAGGAAAACCTCGCCCCGACAACCTAGCGAAAGCCTCCTGGCGCGCTGCATTCAAGATCAGATATCGCCTGATCGACAATTACTCCCACATCGTCCGTTCCCGCAGGGACAAGGACAGACGTCGACCGGGCCCGGAAAAACGCTTTCTTGCCGTCGACGCGCGCCTTCCAAAGCAGCGCTAGCTCGAGGGCACGCGTCAGGTCTTCAAGATCGCGTTGCCCCACCTGTTCCCGTATCGCAATGGCAAAGCTCCCACATCCCGCATGCAGGGCAACATGGTCGCTCTGCACAATAGAATCGATATCCTCTTTCACGACTTCGAGATAGGCACGCCGCGCCGCACTGCCCAGCAGGCGCGCAGCGTCTTCGAAACCGTCGACTTTCAAACAGACAAGCGTCGCCTCACCAACTGAGTTCTTGCCACCAACCATGCCCTGAAGCTCTTCAAGGAACCCGTCGTAAGAGAGCATGCCTGTTTGCCGATCGATACGGACTTCCCGCACAAAACGGCGCCGCCAGCCCGCACGCGACCGCACAACCGTCCCCAGGCCGATAGCCAACGCCGCAACAGTCACGCAACCTCCTGCAATAACCGCAACCCAGGGGAGAGGAACCCATCCGTCTACAGGGATAAGGGAGAGCGTCCATGTCGTGGGCATGCCGAACGATATCTTGACCGCGTGCGAGAAGTCGAAAGCTTCGTCAGAGACGGCGATGACGTCCTTGCCGCCATCCTGGGGACTGACCGCCCACAGCTCGTAACGATAGCCGCCCTCTTCGAGCGCCCCGAAATCAAGCTGGCTCAAAACGAAGTCGGCATCAAGGCCGATCGCCACTTCCCCAACAAATATCCCCTCTTGCACAACCGGCTCGATAAAAAGGAATGCTTCCTTGCCGGGACTTATCTCAAGCGGGCCTTCGACCGCCATTTCGCCCGTCACCTTCGCTAACGTGTAAACGTAGGGGAAGGTCGTGAGATCCTTGCCAACGAGGGAGCGGTATTCGTCCTCGGGAAACGCATACCGCAGGGTATCGCCTTCGAAGTAGGCGACGGACACCACGCCGTCCACCGCCAGCATATCTTGTGCGACAAGAGGAAACCATTCGGCATTGGGGCTGAAAAGCAGGGCAGTCGTTAAGCCTGCCGTCTCGCCGAACTCGCTTTGAAGCCTCGTCGCCATGCTTTGCTGGAAGAAAGTAAGCACATTGCCGGCATCGCGCTTGCGCATGTCGTCGACGCCTCGGCACAGCGTGTATCCGGCCACGCCGACGGCTACGCAGACCGCCAAGGAGAACAGCGCGAGCCAAAGCGCGCCGTGCTTTCCTGCCCTCACGCCTGATCCTCGTCCCGGTAGAGGCAATAGCTTTGCTTGCCCTGCTGCTTCACCAAGTACAAGGCCTTGTCAGCCTGGTCGATAAGAGCATCGGAGCCGCTTATGCGATCCCAGATGGCAACTCCCATACTGCCATGGACCATGAAAGAGCAGTCGGCATTCTTCACATCGACATGCAGGGCCTCTACCATCTCGTCTAACACCGCCACCAGCTCGGCCTCGTCGTCGAGATCGGTCATGAGCAGCACGAATTCATCTCCGCCGTAGCGACCCACCAGGCCTTCGTAGCGGCGTTCGTACTCGCGCAGCAGGTAGCCGACCGATTTGAGGGCGACATCGCCGGCCGCGTGCCCGTAAGCGTCGTTGATGAGCTTGAAGTCGTCCAGGTCAATGAAGCAGAGTGCGTAAAGCGATCCGTCTTTCCCGTCAGCATGGCGCAAGGCGCCGTCCAGCTTGCTGGTGAACACCGAGCGCGTCACCACGCCAGTGAGTCCATCGGTGAGGCCCGACGAGGTCAGCTCAAGGATCTCAGCCATGTCCACGTCATCGGGACGCTCGTCGCTGTACACCTTGCGCTCAAGTTCGATCACCGACTTTTCCAGCAAGCGGGCTTTCTCCATCTGACGTGAAAAGTGATGGCGGATAAGCAGCAGTCCTAAGCCGATCAAGGCGACAACTACAATCATAACCGGGGCAATGGATGTCATGACCTGAGCATACGTGTTCCAGAAGCTGCTGGTGCAGATAACGTCCCAGGAAGTACCCTCAAGGGGGGACGCGACATAATAGCGGACGTTCAGACCGTCAACCGCCCAGAAGCTCACCGGATTCAGAGCGCGCAGTTCAGATTCGACCTTGTCAGCCGACATGCCGAACACTATATGCGGGCGAAGCGGCTCAAGGAACTGGTCACCGTAGGCATAGCCCGGCGTGGCCGACATGATCTGCCCCGTGCTGCCAATGATCGCCGACTCGACCTGCGAATTGGACACGCTCCGGGCCAGTATGTCGACGATGTCGCTAAAATACAGGGAAGCGAACAGTGCGCCGGTTATAGAACCTCCCTCGTCCATGAGAGGCTCGGCTACCGTGTAATTGAGCGTAGCGCCGTCGGCACCTGCAGGGAAGCTGTCGGTGATGACGGTCTCGCCCGTTGCAAAAAGCTTCTGCAGATAGTCGCGGCTGGCGAGGCTGGCCGAACCCGTCTCGTCCCAAACATCCAGGTCCGCATCGACATAGCAGATAAGGAAATAGCCGTAGTGCTCGTTCACCTGATCGAGTAAGCGCACTTTATCCATAACCGGAGTTGCAGGATCTATCAAGGCCGGCTGGTCAGCAAGCGTCGACAACAGTTTGAACGTCTCGCCCACGCGAGATTCTATCTGAGGCTTCGAAGCGGCCACCGAATCAGCGGCTATCCGCTGCATACGATCGATCGCGATCATCGCACCACCCACCAGGAAAGCGGCCAGTGCGCACAAGGCCAAGGCAACGCCATACGCCGCGATGCGTTTGAACGAAAACCTGGACGATCCTCGTACGATGTCGTTTTCGGTTGGCATACTCGCAATTTCCTCCCTGCGCTCAGCACGGCTCAGCTTACCACATCGCCCTTAAGCCATTCAGGCAGAGAACAGGACAACCGCCTGCTTCAAGCCTCGTCTAAATACCAGATAGATGGAGAAAAAGAAAAGCGCCGCCCAAAGCTCCTCGGGCACCTAGGAGCTTTCGAGGACCTTCGCCGACACGACGTTGCTCGGCGATATGAGGATGGCGCCGACACGGTCCAGCTCGGGGGTATCGACATAGAACGTCCCATTCTGGGTCTCCCCCATGACGAACAGCCCTTCGTCGCCGGTACAGATGACGATATCAAGACCCGATGCGCCCTCGAAATAGCTCTTGTCGGGCGTAATGGCAACGATGAAGTCGACCTTATGGCGCTTGAAATAGGCGATCTGCTTGTCTAGCACGATGCTGGACACGGGACCGGTCACGCTGAACACGCCGAACCGATGCCCGCCCTTTTTCAGGATAGTGCCCTCGCTGTACCGTTCGAGATCGGCTGCATCTAGGGCGAAGACGGTCGCGTTTTTGGATTCGTAGTTTTCCTTCGCCTCGTCAACCGTCAACGGTTCCTTTTTCGAAGAGGACCCGAGCGTTCCTTCTTTCGATGCTGCGGCTTGCTCGTCGCCGTCAGAAGAAGCTGCCGTCCCCTCGGGCGTGCCAGACGCATCCTCAGCATCCGCCTCGTCGCCTAGGGGCGTCGAGCCTGCGCCCGCGGCCGTCCCAGCAACTCCCGTTCCGGAAGCCGATGCCGCTCCCGAACCGGCGGATTCCGAGGCTCCCGTTTTTCCCGGCAAGGCACCCGCCGCATTCGAGCCGACAAGAGATTCCGAGTCGGCTGCGTCCACCGTCTTCTCTGCGGGCGGCTTGGTACCCGGATAGACGATGGCCGTATACCCCTCCATGCTACCGAACGTATCATCGATATTGGATGCGGCCACGTTCCACGAATGGCCCGCGAGCAAATACCAACCGAACCCGAGCAAGCTCAGGACGATAAGGCCCGCGAATACGACGAGCGCAATTTTTTCACGTGAGATAACCGACATAGTAA
>NZ_JAVWUP010000032.1:0-22408 GCF_036667095.1 Gordonibacter sp.
CCGAAGATGGGACTACGGCAGCCCTCGTAAAAGCGCTTTCCCCTTCTTTTGCGGTCATTTCGGCAGGTGCAGACAATACTTACGGGCTGCCTGATCCTGAGGTGCTTGTCATGCTCTCGTCAGTTTCAGTATTCCGAACCGACCAAATGGGAACGATTGTCGCAACATGCGAGAGCGGTAATCTCTCTTTTAATGTGCCCACTCCCCTTACCGCCAATGCTGCGGCTGCTCAAGCGAAGGCCGATGCGGAGGCTGCTGCTGCGGCGCAGGCGGAGGAAGAAGCTGCCGCCGCCGCCGCTGCAGCAGCAAATCAAGAGCAAAGTGATTCAGGTGGCGTAACTGTCTATACAACCAATACGGGAAAGAAGTACCATCGAGATGGCTGCCAGTATCTCAATAAAAGCAAAATACCCATTAGTCTTGGAGACGCTAAAGCGCAGGGGCTGGGAGCGTGCTCAAAATGCGGTCCTCCGCAATAAGGTGAGTAATGAAGCTGATTTAAAAAACGAAAGCGCGAAGATCCCATGATCAGCAGATAGGTAAAAGCTATACCTTGCCTACCCATTTCGCCACTTGCTAGCGCAGACTCAAAATGGAGAATATTATGTGCAGAATGATAATAGATAGATTTGAAGGCAAGAAGGCGGTCTGCGAGCGAATGGACGGAACCATGTTTGACGTTGCGAGATCAGAGGTACCTGTCGATGCTGCTGAGGGGGATGTCCTTGTGTGCGAAAAGGGGGCTTATCGCTTGGACATTGAGTCTACAAAAGCACGACACGAGTGCATAGCCAAAAAGGCGAAAGCAATATTCAAGGATTAAAGGAAGCGTAAGAGTATTTTTCAAATGTTGCTCATTTTTTAAAAGGAACTCGATGGGTTCGAGTGCTGATTTGAGGAGAGTTCGCAGATGACTACTTCGATTGCTGGGTGTCTGATGCTCGGTGGCTTCACTTGTGTATTGGAATGAAGTATCCCTATTTCGGTACACTGATACGGGTCAATCCCTGCATACTAATCCTAGTCGAAAACACAACACCAACCGAAGGAATCGACATGGATGCTACAGGGGAAATGCTTCAGAAGCGAATCGCAGAGAGCCACAGGATCATGAACGACCTGTATGTGCGCGAGGCGTCTCGGGAGGCGGCGACGCTCGACAGGATGGCGGCGAAAGCTGACGTGCTCATGCGGCTCGTGGCAAATTGCCGTCAAGACGCCGTCTGAAAGATGCCTAGCTGGTTGTTGGGGTCGCTGACGCGTGCGCGGGGCCAGTTCGGTTGATAACGCTAGAAGAGGCTGAGCTGATCGTTGGGATTATCCAGCTTGTCGGGGCCGTCTTGGGCTGAGCGCTGGACGACGACGCGTTCCGGCGAAAGCTCCACCGCCGAGCGATCCGCGAGATCAGCGTAGTTACTTCCAAGCCAGTGTGGAACCTCCTGATTCCTCAACACTAAGGGCATGCGGTCGTGAATGGGGGAGACGTTGTCGTTCGGCTCGGTGGTTACCACGGAGAAATAGTTGCTCTCGTAGACCCCTGCAAGCAGTGCCAAGGGCGATCCCGGCAAGGTGAAGCGGTATTGCTGCTTGCAGGCGCGGCCCGTTCGGGGGTTGCGAAAGGTCTCGCTGCGATGCGGCTCGCAAAACCCCAGCATCGGCACGATGCACCGCCGCTGCCGAAGGGAGTCGCCCCACATGCCACCCGTGAGCGCAGACTCGATGCGCGTGTTGAACACAACACTTTTCTGCCAGCTTACCGGGTAGCCCCATAAAAACTCGGCAACCTCCAGGCGCCTGTTCTCGCCGGGAACGATGAGGGGAACCATGCTGCCGGGGAATGCCTCGCTGCCCCGCGCGGGCCACTCGGGCTCGGGATTGAGCGGCGTGCCGAACTCGATGCTGCGCACGATGTCCAGCACCTCGTCGTAAGTAAGCATCGTGAACCTACCGCACATACTGCTCCTTCATGTACAACGGATTGCCTCGCATAAAGGAGCATAGCACGACTTTTTGGAGCGTATCAGCTTTCGACGGAAATGCGACAGGGCCTATTTCTTTCGAGCATCCTTAATATAAATAGCTGCAGTGATCTGCTTGGCGGGGTGTTCGATAAGATTGATCGCCAGTATGCGGCAGGTGAAAGCGTCTTCGTACCCGTAGTACAGAAACATGCTGAGAAGCTCGTTCATTTCGCGCGGAACATAGCCAAGTCTCGTTTTGCCTGTATAGACGGCGATAGCTTGCGAGTCGAAAGGATTGTCGAACTCGGGGACTAGCTTCAGCTTGTCGCCCACCTTAAGCGATCCGACCACTAAGGCACTCTCGGAAAACTGCATTCCTCTGATGTTGAACGTCGCATAGTGCTTCGAGGGCTCGTACATTGCGGTTCCTTCCCGTCGCGGTTTACGCCTTCGTTTCACACTCTATCGAAAAGCTCCATTTCTGCTGGACTATAATAGGGACAGTCGCACTGGATTGTGCGCATTGGCATTGCAGAAGGGATGCATCATGGCTGTGAATCGCCAAAAGCTCAAGCTGCTCTACCTCATGCAGATGCTGCTCGAGGAAACCGATGTCGAGCATGGCCTTTCCATGCCCGACATCATTGCTCGCCTGGGCGAGCAGGGCGTCGGTGCTGAGCGCAAGTCGCTCTACCGCGACATCGAATCGTTGCGCGAGTTCGGCCTGGACATCCGCGTATACCACCGCGCACCCGCCGAGTATGCCATCGCTACGCGCGACTTCGACCTGAGCGAGCTCGCCCTCATGGTCAATGCCGTGCAAAGCCTGAGGTTCCTCTCGGAACGCAAAGCGAAATCGCTGGTGAATAGCATCAAGGGGCTCGCCAGTTCCCCGCAGCGCGCCGCGCTTGATCGGCAGATTCACGTTGAGGGCCGTGTCCGCCTGCAAAGTGAGTCGGTGTTCTTTGCCGTGGACTGTATCCATCAGGCAATCGCAGAGAAGCGCCAGCTCTGCTTCGTCTACTGCGACTACGACGTGAACAAGAACCGCGTCCCGCGTAAAGATGAGCGCATCTACCAGGAAACTCCCGTGCGGCTGATCTGCTCGGAGGGCAACTACTATCTGGCCGCCTACAACGAAAAGCATGCGCGTATCGTCATCTACCGCGTCGACCGTATGGCGAAGGTGCGCGTTTCTGACCATCCGGCCAGCCGCAACGAGGTCATTGCCAACTTCGACGTGACGAAGTACGAGAACCGCTCGTTCAGTATGTTTGGCGGCAAGGCGGTTCCGGTGACCATGACTGTGGCCAAGGAGGCCATGAACGCGGTGATCGACCGCTTCGGGCGCGACGTGCATGTCGTCGCTATCGACGCAGACCGCGCCCGCGTGAGCGCCGTGGTCATGATCAGCCCGACGCTTTATGGCTGGCTGGCTCAGTTCGGCAGCCAAATACAGGTCGAGCAGCCTCGAGAACTGGTGGAAGGCTATCGTGAGCATTTGCAGAACATTCTGGAAACGTTGAAATAAGCGTCCTTCTATACCGAAAAAGGGACACTTGGCAGCGGCAAGCTGCGTACAATAGTGTCGTGTACTTAATGAGTGGCGAAGCTTGGAAGGAAAACTATGAACGAGATCAAATGCCCCGAATGCGGCACTATGTTCCAAGTCGACGAGTCCGGCTTCGCCGACATTGTGAAGCAGGTGCGCGATGGCGAATTCGCCAAGGAGATCCAGCGCCAGGTGGATCTGCTGCAGGCGGACAAAGAACGCGCCGTGGAGCTGGCTGTTGCGAAAACTCAGGGCGACCTGCAAGGCAGCATCGCAGGCAAAGAGGCCGCTATCGCCGAACTCCAGGCCAAACTCGAAGCGAAGGAACGCGAGATAGCCAGCAATGAGCGCGCCGCCAAGGCGGAGCACGATAGCGCCCTGAACAGTGCCGTGGTCAACAAGGACGCGAAAATCGCCCAGCTTGAAGCGGCGCTCAAGCAGCTCGAAACCGAAAAGCAAACCGAATCGCGCCTCGCCCAAGTGCAGCACGAGAAAACGCTCGCAAGCACCCTTGCCCAGCGCGAGGCGGCTATCGTCCAGCTTCAGCAGGAGCTCGCCGCCCGTGACAGCGCCTTCGAAACCGAGAAGCAGCTTGCAGTGACGCAGGTACGTGCAACGGTGGAAAAGGAACGCGACCAGCTTGCTGCGAAAATCGAGCGCGCCGAGCTCGAGAAAAGCCAGGTCGAAAGCGGTCTCAAAGCCGAAATGGCCGAGCGCCTCAAAGCGAAGGACGATCTCCTCGCCTACAAGGATCAGGAGATCGAGCGCTACAAGGACATGAAGGCCCGTCTCTCCACGAAGATGCTGGGCGAGTCGCTTGAGCACCACTGCGAAACGGAGTTCAACAAAATACGCGCGACGGCGTTTCCGAAGGCGTACTTCGAGAAGGACAACGACGCTTCGGAGGGCAGCAAGGGCGACTTCATCTTCCGCGAATGCGACCAAGACGGCAACGAAGCGCTCTCCATCATGTTCGAGATGAAGAACGAGCAAGACGACTCGACGCACCGCCACAAGAACGAGGACTTCCTCAAAAAGCTGCACAGCGACCGCACCAAAAAGCAATGCGAATATGCCGTGCTCGTATCGCTGCTCGAACCCGAAAGCGAGCTGTACAACGAGGGCATCGTCGACGTGTCGTACCGCTACGACAAGATGTACGTCATCCGCCCGCAGTTCTTCATCCCCCTCATCAGCATCTTGCGCAACGCCGCGCAGAGCTCGATGAAATATCGCAGCGAGTTGGCGATGATGCGCCAGCAAAACATTGATGTAACCAACTTCGAAAGGGAAATGGAAGACTTCAAGCAAAAGTTTGGGCGCAACTACGAGCTGGCCAGCAAGAAATTCCATAAGGCTATCGAGGAAATAGACAAAACCATAGACCTGCTCATGCGTACGAAAGAAGATCTGCTGGGCTCCGAGAACAACCTGCGTTTGGCAAACGACAAGGCCGAGGCCCTGAGCATCAAGAAACTCACGCGCAACAACCCCACCATGAAGGCGAAGTTCGAGGAATTGGGGGGAGGAGCCGAAGGAACAGCTGCTTCGGACGAGGTTTAGGGGCCTCGATGTCTTGATTCGCCCGACCGTCTCTGCTTTCGGGAGTGCTGGCGTTATGCTCCTTTCGCGCTTGCGGGTGACGCAGTTCGCTGGGCGGTCGGCGATGAGGGGGCCGCCCGTGGCAAGAGCAGGGGTATAATGCTCCCGAGCTATCGACAAGAGGGAGCAGGGTATGGCCGCACCGGCAGGGCAGGACATTGAGCAACGAACCGATCGCACCGGGTTCCTCCAGGGACTCGGGTGCTACCTGCTGTGGGGCATCATGCCGGTGTACTGGAAGCTGCTCTCGGCTATTCCCGCGTTCGAGGTGCTGGCGTGGCGCATGGTGTGGTCGTGTGCGGCGATCATCGCGCTGTGTGTGCTGGTAAAGCGGACGCGCTTCCTGTACCTGTTCCGCGACCCGCGCGCAGTGCGCACGTTTCTTGCCTCGGGGCTTATTGTCTCGTGCAACTGGGGCGTGTACATCTGGGCGGCCAACAGCGGGCATCTGCTGCAGACGAGCATCGGGTACTACCTGTGCCCGCTGTGCAGCATTGCGCTTGGCATGATCTTCTTCAAGGAGCGGTTGACTACCATGCAGAAGGTGGCCACGGCGCTGGCCGCGCTGGGGGTGGGTTGCTTCATCGTCGCGAACGGCGGCGATATCTGGATTGCCTTCGCGCTGGCGCTCACGTTCAGCGTGTACGGCGCGGTGAAGAAGAAGGGCGGCTACCCGGCCCTGCCCGGCATGGCGTTCGAATCGCTGTTGACGGGGCTGATCGGCGTTGCCGCGCTCGCTGTTGGAGCGGTTGCCCCGTGGATCTGGCAGATTGCGCCCGCCACGCCCGACGCAATGGCCATCACCGGGCCGGTGGCCGACATGGCGCTGCTCGCAGGATGCGGCGTGCTGACGGCGGTTCCGCTGCTGCTGTTCTCGGCGGCCGCCAACCGCGTGTCGCTGACGGTGATCGGTTTCATCCAGTACGTCAGCCCCACCATCGCGCTCGTGCTAGCGGTGGCGTTCTTCAGCGAGCAGTTCACCGTGGCGCACGGCATCTGCTTTGCCCTCATCTGGTTGGGCATTGCAGCCATCGGTGTGGAAGCGGCTCTGACGGGCAGGCGCAAGAAGGCAGCGCTGCCGACCGAAGAATGTTGCGAGGGTCGCGCATAGGGTTGAGAAGTTGTTTCTAGAGGTGTCCGAGGCTCGGAAATATGCCAGTGAGGCGATTCCCGTGCGCGGGTGCGTGTATTCTGGCTTCGAACTGATAATAAGCTCGAAGCGGGCTTGGTGAAACGAGGTAGCATGATCATGTCAGTGCAAGTGAGGAGATCCATCAAAGTTCGGGCGCTGCTCGCGCTGTTTGCTGCTGCGCTTGTTTTGCTTTCCGCATGCTCGGCGAGCAACCAAGGAAACGCGGCCGATACCAAGGAGGGTGCCGTGACAGGTGCTTACCAGAAGATGTCCCCCGCGGAGGCGAAAGCCGTCATGGAGGGGGGAGGGCCTTTTATCGTGCTCGATGTAAGGAGCGCAGACGAGTTCGCCCAAGGCCATATTCCCGGGGCGGTTCTCATTCCCGACAACGAACTGGCGGCGCGTGCTGAAGCCGAACTTCCCAGCAAGGACGAGACGATCCTCGTGTATTGCCGCTCAGGTCGGCGCAGTGCCGCCGCTGCCGAAATGCTGGCTGGCAGGGGCTATACCCAGGTGTTCGATTTCGGTGGCATAGCCGACTGGCCGTACGAGACGGTGACCGACTAACGTAGAAGCACCCAACCCAAAGGAGCTGGGCTTGGAGCTTTACCAACTTAAATACGTGTCATCCGTTGCCCGCTGTGGCAGTGTGGCGAAGGCGGCGGACGAGCTTTTCGTGTCCCGTCAGGCTATTTCCAAAGCTATCCGTTCCCTCGAGCAGGAAGTGGGCTTCGAGATATTCGATCGAGACGACAAGATGCGTCCCACCGAAAGCGGTGAAGAGCTCGCTGGAGGTGGTTTTGCCTGGGTTGCCGCTTGCTTCTGATGCCGACGCCGTTACAGAGCCGTCGTTGGCGTTCATGTTCCTTGCAGGCTGTGGTATTCTCGTGCCGAAGCTCAGACTGGCAAGCGGGAACGGAGACAAGCATGGGATCGTTTCTTCAGATGGTTCGCTCGAACAACATTGTGCAAGCGGTACTTTCCATCGCGCTGGGATTGCTACTGGCATTTATGCCGGAAACGACCACGCTCACCCTCATGTACCTGCTGGCGCTCTATTTCGCCGTGACGGGCGCAGCGTCGCTGCTCGCGTATTTCCGCAGCAAAGGTGAGCGCTACCGTTCGCCGGGCGTATTGGCGACAGCTATTTTCTTTTTGGTAGTTGCCTTGGTCGTCGCCGTGTTCCCTCAGGGGGTCGCGGGCTTCTTCTCGCTGGTCTTGGGTATTTTGCTGGTTGTGGGCGGCGTGGCGAACGCGGTGCGCTCGTTCGAGTTGCGCACGTATCGCGGCGGCATGTGGGTGTTCGGCCTGGTTGTGAGCGCGGTCATCGCTGTCGGCGGCGTGGTCATCATCGTGAACCCCTTCGATACGACGGTGACGTTCATGCTGGTGCTGGGCATTCTTCTTATCGTGAAGGGCGTGGGCGACCTGGTCATCGAAACGTCGCTTTCCAGTGCTATGAAAAGTCGCCGCTAGGTGATCGACGGCAGATCGCTGCGCGTTTGCTAGCGTTTGCTGGAGCACGCCCGTGGTAGTCGGATGGCAGCGGGTTCGGTATCATGGTGTGCTGCGGACGGAGCAATGCGCCCGCAAGCTGGCGAACCGAGAGGGCAACGAGGGGCTAGATGATGGCAAAAAGGCTACAGTTCTCCATTCTGGGCGATTCCATCAGCACGTTTCAGGGCTGCAATCCTGAAGGCTTCCGCGTGTATTACGAAGGCGAGCGGCGCAGGGAGGCGGGTGTGCTGTCTCCCGCCGATACTTGGTGGGCGCAGGTGATCGATCGGAGTGGCGGTCAGCCGTTGCGCAACGGGTCGTTTTCCGGCAGCATGGTGGAAGGGGCGGGTTTCCCCGCGGCGAACAGCGCAGAGCGTATCGCGGCGCTTTCCAAAGACGGGGCTGCACCCGATACAATTCTGGTATTCATCGGCATCAACGATTATGGCTGGGGTGGCGCGGACGCCCAGGCGGCGGGTCGCGGAGGCGCGTTGCCGCAGAGCCTTGACCTGTCGTGCATTCCCGAGTGCACAGCCGGTGCGGCTCCTTCCGATGCGGCAGAGCTGTTCGGTGCCGCTTACCGCGCCATGCTTGCGCGTCTGCGTGCCGCCTATCCGCAGGCGGAGGTGTGGTGCTGCACGCTGTGCCCCGGACGCGTTGCCGGTCGGCCGTCGGCCACGTTCGCATACCGCTTGCGCGGTATCCCGTTCGACCGCTATAACGATGCCATCCGTGTGTCCGCTCGTCAAAACGGCTGCCATGTTGCCGATGTGCGCGCTTTAGGCCGCGACTACGAGGCTCTCGATGGCACGCATCCCACGAAGCGCGGCATGCGGCAGTTGGCGCAGTTGGTGCTGCGAGCAATGGAGATCGAGGAACAGGGCGACCGAAAAAAAGCGCCTTTTGGCGAAAGCGATGTTGGCTCGGGTGATGCCGCCCTAGCTGATGCGTTGCCGGACGGAGGGTGCTCGCCCGATACGTCTGCGGCCAACATACCCTTGCCGGACTCCGCCGATTCTCCCTTCGCGTTTGGCTGCGACTTTGCCGGCGCTCCGCTTTCCGCCGAAACCTGCGACGAGCCTACCTGCATAGGTTGCCCTCATGCCGCATCGACTGGCAACCAGTGGCTGTGCGTGTGCAAGCGGGACTAGGGCTATGGATGCTCTGTTGGCAGGGGAAGGGTGGACCAGTGCATTGTCGGTTGTTTTATTGGGGCAAAGCTGGGCGATTCTGAGCACGTGAGGTTTAGCTGCCCGCTTGCTTCTGACCGAGTGGGCGCACGAACTCCCCGCTCAGCTTGCCTGCTATGCTCGCTGGTTTGATAACATGCTATAAACTAACTAGACAAATATGGCAAATAAATATAGAATATGATTCTAATAAGACAAATACGTCATATAAGAGGCTACGCATGAAGATAACCGGTTACGAGAGCAACGCAGCGGTGCTCGGGGAGCTTGCTCAGCGTTTGCGCGACCAAAGGCTTGCGCTGGGGCTCACCCAGGCAGAACTAGCCAAGAAAAGTGGGGTATCTGCCCGTACGGTTGCCCGTCTGGAGTCGGGTGAAAGCATAGCGCTCGAGGGTTTTCTCGGTGTATTGAGAGCGCTGGGAGCGCTTCGAAACATCGACCTGCTGGTTCCCGAGTACCGCATGCTGCCTACCGAGGTGCTTGACGGGAAGCGCAAGCGCAAAAGAGCACCCTCCCCGAAAAGCGCGCAAGCAAACGAGATGTGGGCTTGGGGTGACGAGCGATGATAGCCGCCCATGTTTCTTTGTGGGGTACGCGCATCGGTGCCGTTCAGCAAGACGGTGCCGACGACATCCCCGTCTTCAACTACGATCCAGACTTCTTGCGAAGTGGCATCGAGCTTTCTCCCCTTGAAATGCCCTTGTCCGGAGCAATCTATTCGTTTCCTGCTCTCAAAGGCGAGTCTTTTCACGGCCTTCCCGGCATGCTGGCCGATTCGCTGCCAGATAGATTCGGCAATGCGCTGCTGGACAGCTATCTGGCGCAGACTGGTAGGGATTTTAAGCGACTTTGCGCCGTCGAGCGCCTGCTCTATACCGGTACGCGCGGAATGGGTGCTTTGGAGTATGAGCCTTCTGACGATCGGTTCGCGTATAGCGGCAGCATCGATATCGACGCGTTGGTTTCTGTTGCAAACGAGGTGCTCGGCCAGCGTGAGGGCATACACGAAACGATGGACGAAGCAGGGCTCGCCCGATTGGTGAGCGTGGGAACGTCGGCCGGAGGCGCGCGTGCAAAGGCGGTCATTGCCTGGAATCGCGAAACCAATGACGTTCGCTCGGGACAGGTTGAGGCCGATTCTGGCTACGAGCATTGGCTGATCAAGTTCGACGATATCATGCGGAACAAGGACAAGGGCGACTCCTACGACCGCCCTGCGTACACGCGTATAGAATTCGCCTATTATCTAATGGCGCTCGAAGCGGGAATCGAGATGAGCGAATGCAGGCTGCTCGGCGAAAGCGATCGGCAGCATTTCATGACGCGGCGGTTTGACCGCACGGCAAGCGGCGGCAAGCTACATATGCAGACGTTGGGCGCCCTGGCCCATTTCGATTTCAACCACCCTGCGGCACAGAGCTACGAGCAGGCGGCAAGCGTAATGCGGCACCTGAATCTTGGTCAGGACCGTATCGAGCAGCTGTATCTTAGAATGCTGTTCAATGTTTCAGCGAGAAACCAAGACGATCACGTGAAGAACCTATCGTTTCTTATGGATAGGCGCGGCGTGTGGAATTTGGCCCCGGCATACGACGTGACGTACGCAAACGATCCGGGAAACAAGTGGCTGTCTCGTCATCAGATGACCGTTGCGGGCAAAGCCGACAACATCGGGCTGGATGATCTGCTTGCGGCAGCAAAGGCAATGGACGTCTCGCGCAGCCGCGCCTTGGAAATGGTCGAGCAGGTGAATGAGGCGATCAGCGCATGGAGTACCTTTGCGCAACAGGCCTCCGTCCCCGAAAGAGCGTACGAGGAAATTGCACGAAATCTGCTGGCCGTGAGATAGCGCATCTTTTTCTCCTGCTGATCATAGGGAATTTCGCCGAGGTTGTTGCTGTTGAGTTTGCGCTCGCGATTCAGTTGCCAACTGAGGAGACAGACTTCGTTGTTCCCCTGACGGTAAAGTGTTTTGGGATTTGGCGGTCACTAATCGGTCTGAATATATGACGGTGCGAAATGAAGCCTACAACGCCTTTTAGTGCCACCTTCGCTTTGGCAGGTGCATTGTGTTGGCAATCAACTAAGTTTCTTGATATTGCGGAATTCGTCGCATTCCTCCCTTCCTTGCTTGACATCGTAGCGTGCCGTACTACAATTTCTTTTTAGCACTCGGAGGCAGAGACTGCTAATACTGCTCTGCCGCATTGAACCGACACGAAGGAAAGGCACGCAACCATGCGCAAGTTCAAGACAGAGAGCAAAAAGCTGCTCGACCTCATGATCAACTCCATTTACACCAACCGCGAGATATTCCTGCGCGAGCTCATCTCGAACGCGTCGGATGCGGTGGACAAGCTGTACTTCAAAAGCCTGACCGACAAGTCCATCCAGCTCTCCAAAGATGAGCTGGGCATTCGCGTGTCGTTCGACAAAGATGCCCGTACCGTCACGGTGTCGGACAGCGGCCTGGGCATGACCAAAGACGACCTCGACCGCAACCTGGGCACCATCGCGCATTCCGACTCCATGGAGTTCAAGGCCGAGAACGGCGACATGCAGGGCGAGGACGTAGACATCATCGGCCAGTTCGGCGTAGGCTTCTACTCGTCGTTCATGGTGGCTTCCAAGGTGCGTGTCGTGTCGAAGGCCTACGGCGCGTGCGAGGCTTGGGGCTGGGAGAGCGACGGCGTGGAAGGCTACAGCATCGAAGCCGCCGAGCGCGCCGAGCACGGCACCGACGTCATCCTCACGCTCAAGGACAACACCGACGAGGACAATTACGATACCTATCTCACCGAGTACGGCTTGAAGAACCTCATCAAGCGCTACAGCAACTACGTGCGCTATCCCATCCAGATGGAAGTGACGAAGTCGCGCGAATTGCCCAAGCCTGAGGACGCCGGCGACGATTACGTGCCGCAGTACGAGGACTACACCGAGGTTGAGACCATCAACTCGATGATCCCCATCTGGAAGCGCCGTAAGTCCGAAGTGACGCAGGAGGAGTACGACGAGTTCTACAAGACCGACTTCCACGACTTCTCCGATCCGGCTCGTACCATTTCCGTGCATGCGGAAGGGTCGCTGTCCTACGACGCGCTGCTGTTCGTGCCCGGCCGCGCCCCGTTCGACCTGTACAGCAAGGACTACCAGAAGGGCCTCGCGCTCTACAGCTCCAACGTGCTGATCATGGAGAAATGCGAGGAGCTGCTACCCGACTACTACAACTTCGTGCGCGGCGTGGTGGACAGCCAGGACCTGCAGCTGAACATCAGCCGCGAGACGCTGCAGCATAACAGCCAGCTGCGTGCCATCGCCAAGAAGATCGAGAAGAAGATCACCAGCGACCTTGAGAACATGCGCGACAACGACCGCGAGGGCTACGAGGCGTTCTTCGAGAGCTTCGGTCGCGGTCTGAAGTACGGCATCTATTCCAGCTACGGCATGCAGAAAGACCCCCTGGCCGGCCTGCTGCTGTTCTACTCCGCCAAACAAGACAAGCTGGTTACGCTGGCTGAATACGTGGAAGCTATGTCCGAAGGCCAGGAATCCATCTACTACGCCGTCGGCGAGTCGGTGGAGCGCCTGAACAAGATGCCTATCGTAAAAACGGTGCTGGGCAAGGGCTTTGATGTGCTGCTGTGCACGCAGGATGTGGACGAGTTCTGCTTCACCGCCATGCGCGACTTCGGCGGCGACGAGAACGGCGAGGGTGCCAAGGAGCTGAAGAACGTTGCTACGGGCGACCTCGATCTGGCTACCGAGGAGGAGAAGAAGGACGCCGAAGAGGTGACGAAGGACAACGAGGACCTGTTCAAGTCCTTGAAGGAGGCGCTTGGCGACTCGGTGACGAAGGTGGTCGTGTCTGCCCGCCTGACCGATGCGCCCGCCTGCATCACCACCGAGGGTCCCGTGTCGCTGGAGATGGAGAAGATTCTTTCGCAGGGCCCGGATGGCGACGACATCAAGTCGCAGAGGGTGCTCGAGCTGAACGCCAAGCATCCCGTGTTCGAGACGCTGAAAGCCGCGCAAGATTCAGGCGATGCCGACAAGGTGAAGCTCTATGCCGACCTGCTGTACAACCAGGCACTGCTGGTCGAAGGCATGTCCATTGACGATCCGGTAGCATTTGCCCAGAACGTCGCCAAGCTTATGGCGTAGGAATGCGGGCAGCTTGCCAGCTGTCGTAGCAGCGCGCAATGCCGGTTGTTCTTGGGAGGAAGCGCTCGCCTTGGCAAACCGCGTGGACACGGTGCTGCGCGGTGTGACGGGCGCAACGTTTTCCGATGAGGAGTTCGCGCGGCTGGGTATCTGCTTGGAGGCAGGGTGAATGCGCCTACCCCGCCTTCACGGCCCCTTGGTCGCAGCGGTTGCCCCAGGAGTCGATGAGCGTGTTGTCGCGGTAGACGCAGATGATCTCGCAGTGGTTGGCGCACTTGGCGCATTCGACCTCACGGGTCTTGAAGGCGAAGTCTCCAATGGCATCGAAATCGAGGGCTCCGCACGTGAAGGGTCCCTCGTCAGCCGGTGTTGCGTCGGGGGAGGTACCGGTGCCGAGGGTTTCTGCGCGCAGGTTCGCCTCGGCGGCCAGCAGGGCCACGCCGAAGGCGCCCATCAGGTGGCCATCGGGGTCCACCAGGACGTTCATGTCCAGTTCTTTCTCGAACGCGCGCACGACGCCGGCGTTCTTGCTCACGCCGCCCTGGAACACCACCGGGGCGGCGATCTTCTTGCCTTTGCCCACATTGTTCAGGTAGTTTGACGCCACGGCGTGGCAGAGCCCCGCGATGATGTCCTCCCGCGCATAGCCTACCTGTATCTTGTGCACCAGGTCGCTCTCGGCGAACACGGTGCAGCGGGCGGCGATGTTCGCTGGGCGCGAGGACGTCAGCGCTATCTCGCCGAACTCTTCCACTGCAACGCCCAAGCGGTTCGCCTGGCTCGACAGGAACGCGCCGGTGCCGGCGGCGCACAGCGTGTTCATGGCGTAGTCCACCGCAATACCGTTCTCTACGCAGATGATCTTCGAGTCCTGCCCGCCGATCTCCAGGATGGTGCGCACGTCGGGGTGCAGCATGGTGGTGCCCACGGCATGCGCGGTGATCTCGTTTTTCACCACAGCCGCTCCGAGCATGGCCCCGACGAGGCGCCGGGCGCTGCCGGTAGTGCCCACGGCGCGCACGCGCACGGCTGCGCGATCGATCTGGTCGGCCAGGTCGGCGACGACGCGGCGCGCGGCGTGCGCGGGGTTTCCCTCTGTCCATAGATACGAGCGCGCGATGATGGCATGGTCTGCTCCCACGATGACGCCTTTGGTGGAGATGGAGCCGATGTCGATGCCCAGATAGGCATCGAAGGATCCGTTCGACGACGATGCGCCTGTGCACGCTTCGGCCTGCGCAGGCGCATTACCGGTGGCGGCGGGGTTCGATTCGAGGGGCTGGCCGCCGTGCGGTGCCGAGGCGTCGGTTGCTGCATGCGTCATTTCGTCTTCTCCTTCTTCATGGCCAGCATGTCGTAGAACGCTTCGAGGCGGGTATCCAGCCCGGTGTCGCTGGTCTGCGAGTCGTAGCTGAGGTACAGGACGGGCATGCCGGTGTCCCGGCTGATGCGCTGCAGGACGGGCATGCAGTCCACCTCCGGCGTGCAGCCCGACGACTTTGCGTGTATTACGCCGTCGAAGCCCTCCTGCGCGTACTTCAGCGTGGCGGCGATGGTCATGCTCGAGGTGGGCCCCATGTTGTAGCGCACGTAGTCGGAAACGCCCGCACGCAGGTTTTTCTCGTTGTGGCGCAGCTGGTGGCTGGTCAGGGTGAGCATGCGGTGCACTTCCACTCCCATGTCCAGCAGCTTGCGTTCCAGCCCCAGATTCGAATGGGGCTCCATAGCGGTGAAGAACTCGCCTACCACGCCGACGCGCAAGGGGGCAGCGGGTTTTCGCGTGGGCAGCGCGCGCAGGGCCTCCATGCCGCGTTTGTGCGCTTCGGAGATGTCGCGCTCGCTCACGGAGATCCGAAGGTCGGCGTGGTAGGCGGCCAGCGTCCGGTCGAACGACCCGCGTTCTGCCTCGAAGCCGGCGTTTGCCAGGTAGAACTCGTTCGCCTCGTCGAGGTGTTCGATAAGCGAGAACATAGCCAGCATGCCGCGCACGCCGTGCGGTATGGATAGATTGGGGTTCACCTGCTTCTTGCATACCTCGATGTACTTCGTCAGCGGCTTGCCGGTGACGGTGGCGAAGTTCAGCATCTTGAAGTCGTAGCCCATGTCGCGCAAGATCGACTCCTGCAGCTCGCCGTAATAGCCCAGCCGACAGGGTCCGGCGAACTGCACCAGTACGTCGGCGCCCAGCTCGAGGGCCTCGATGTAGTCGCCCAGTATGTGCTTGAACGGTGCGCATACCGAATCGCTTGAATTGCGGCTGCCCAGTTCCACCGTGCGTTTCGTCGGCTCGGGTAGGGGCAGGTACACGGCGTCCAATACCTGCTCGACGAAGTACTTGAACGCGATGTCGTAATAGCCGAAACGAAGGAAGGCAACCTGCGTGCGCGCGTGGCGGTCGGGCTTGCGTGCACGCTTGCCCCGGCGCGGCTGCGGCAGCACGAGGCGCGGCAGCCTCAAGCGCTGCCATCCGGCAACGATACGCGCTCGCGGTGCTTCGCGCGTCTGGGTGGTGCCGAAGTCGTCGAGCAGGTCTCCGTCGATCTCATGCATGGACGTAGCCTCCCTTTTTCTGGTAGCGCAGAATGTCGGTGAAGCTTTCCATGCGTGTTTCCAGCCCGGCTGTGCCGCTCTGCGCGTCGATGGTCAGGTTCAAGATGGGCTTGCCCTGGATGCAGCGCAGGATGGCGTCGTCAGTCATCGAGTCGGGCCCGCAGGGGAAGGCGCTTACCAGTACGATGCCGTCGATGCGTTCATGCAGCAGCATGATCGCGCCGATAAGCTCGCGGTTCACCATCCACGGAAGCGTTTCCGAGAATTCGAAGCTGGCCTTGAGCGTGCGCTCGCGATCCACTTGATCGGCGTAGACCACGGCCGCCCCCAGGCGCCTCAGCGGATCGGCTATGCTGCCGCCCAAATAGGCATCATGTGCCAGGTAGGGATGTGCCGCCAACAAGATAGCCAAGGGCCGCTCGCCTCCGTGCACCGTCTCGAGCGATGTAAGCAGCCTCTCCTGGGCGCCTGCCGCCGCGCGGTCGGATCGCTCCTGGGCATGCGAGGCGGTCCTCCATGCGCGTTTCGCCTCGCGGGTGCCTGTTCCGAAGCGTCCGGCCATCGCAACGAACGCCTCTTTCATGGGCATATGCTCGTGCGCCTCGTCCACCAGGCACGAGACCACACGTAAGGGGCGGTCGTGCAGCGCGTTCTCTACGAGGTCCGGTAATGCCTGGAACTTGGTGCAGAACCCTTTGCGGTGTCCGAGATTCTCGATGCTGGGAACGAACAGGGCATCGCACGCGCCAAGGAGGCTGGCGGCGTGTCCCAAGTACACCTTCGAAGCCAGGCAGCATTCGTCTACCGAAAGCGTCTCGCCGTCGACCACCAGCGCGCGGTCCGTCTCGCGGCTGAGCACTACCTCCCGCCCCAGTTCGCGAAAGAACGTCTCCCACAGCGTGCCATAGCGGTGATATAGAAGCGCCCGCGGAATGCCCACGCGTTGCACGTCGGCGAAATCGCTTTGTTTGAGTATTCCCATAAGGTTCTTTCGGATCGGCCGGAATGCTGCTTGTGAATGGTATACGAGCGCTCTTGCCGAACATCCCCGGCAGGTGCCAGCTTCTCCTATTTGATACAAACCCTCCACGGAGAAGGCTCCAGCACGGCCAAACGACGGCAACCGCCCGGTTTCAAAACTAATTGAAGGAGCCTCGGGTGATCAGATAAAGGTGCTGCACGCGGTAGAATTCAAGTAAGTGCGTAAAAGCAGACGACGGAGCGAGTTCATTGAACATAAAGCAACTTCGGTATTTCGCAGCGGTAGTAGAGCATGGCAGCTTGTCTGCGGCGGCGAAAAATCAGTACGTCACCGTGCAGGCGGTGTCTAAGGCTGTGGCCGACCTCGAGCGCGAGTTAGGCCGCGATCTGTTCGTGCGCGAAAGTCGAGGTGTGCACGCGACGCCATTTGGCAACGCCTTTATTCTCAAAGTGGCTCCGGTGCTTCAAAATTTCACTGAATTGGAATCGTTTGCATCCCGCTATCAGGAAAACCCTCTGCATGCCGACGTGCTGCGTTTGGCCCTCTGCGCTCCGCCGTTCCTCGGAAACGAGAAAGCGTGCGAGAGCATTGCTGCCTTTACAAAGAAAGGCCTGGGCTTTGAAACGCAGGTTGCGTTGGATAATGGCGAAAAGGCTCTAAGTGGTTTACGCTCGGGCGTCTACGACATGCTGGTCACCATCGGCCCGTTTTCGAGCCCCGACACCGACTGCATATCGATGGGCGCGGTGGCCCCTGGTCTTATCATGGCGAAAGACCACCCGCTTGCTCGCGAGAAATCCGTTGTCCTTGCAGATTTGGAAAACTACTCCATTTCGCTGTCGCCCCTATTCGATGCATTCAACGATTCCATCGCAACGATGTACCAAAAGAGGGATTTGGATATCGACTTCAAGCTCGTGTCGGTAGAGCACTTCAGCAAGCATCTTCTTGAGCAGCAGGGCGTTGCCTTCGTCACCTATATCCCTGCGCTCGGCGCACTGCACCCCGAGACGGTGATAAGGCCGGTGGCGACCGAAGATGCCCTCGCCATCCCCATCTGCCTGGTAAGCCTGAAAAACCGTAAGACCAAGGCTTATTTGGCCTTTGAGCGCTGGCTGTCCGGTGCCTTGGTTATCTTTGGCGGTGAATCTCCGGGCGATATCCTCTGACAGGTTTCAAGATGACTGCGGGAACGCGGTGCCGCCGATGGTTTGTAGGACGATCCGGTAGGTGCTTCGCGGGGAAGTGCACGGGGCGAAGCGGTGTGGGCGCTTGGTTGTTTTCCAAGCTCAGAAAGTACGTCCTGAAATAATTTTTGAAGGATGCGGGTAGCCGGTAGGGCGCGTTTTATCTCTGTACAATACGAAGTTAGCATATTTCAGATGGGGTGGGTTCGTTTTGAATATTAAGCAGCTTACTTATGTGGCGGCGGTTGTCCAAAACGGCAGCCTGTCTGCTGCGGCCAAGAACCTGTACGTGACGGTTCAAGCAGTCTCCAAAGCGATCTCGGATTTGGAGCGCGAACTGGGCCATGACCTTTTCGTGCGCGAGAACCGCGGCATGCAGCCCACTCCGTTCGGGCGAGAGTTTTACGGGCGGGCTTCGGATGTCGTGTCGTGTTTCGACGACTTGGCTGAATTTGCCCGCAGCTACGATGATCGCTGCGGGCAGCCGCGCGCCTTGCGCCTTGCGCTGAATACTCCGCCTTTCACCGGTAACGAGGTGGTGCGCCATAACTCGGCGGCGCTCATCGAAAGCCAGTTGGGCATTGACGTTACCATAGACCTGCTTGCGGGGGAGGCGGGTATGGAGGCATTGCTCAAGGGGGAGTACGATGCGCTTGTCACGATAGGGACCGTTCGCCATCCCGGAACGGAGTGCCATGTGATCGGCACTGTTCCCCTGGGTATTATGATGAGCAAAGACCACCCCCTGGCTTCCCACGAGATGGTGAGTTTGGCCGATCTGGTTCCCTATCCGATCGCCCTGTCCAGTTTATGGCTTGCTGCCAGCAACGAGACCGCATCGGCGATTTTTCGCGAGCGGGCATACGATCTGAAGTTCGTGGAAGTCGATTTCTCCAACATCCATCAGCATTTTCGCGAAGGCGGTCTTTCGATTGCCGTGGGCATTTCGGCCTTTGGGAAGGCAAACCCCCTGACGACCTTGCGACTCCTGGTTCCTGAGGATGCGGTGACGACGACTATTTGCTTGGTGGGGTTGGAAGGAAAGGCCCTGTCCGTGCCGTCGACCATTGGCAATATGCTGAAGACGATCCTCTAGCTCGGTTCGTCCGTTGCTCTTTTTGCTGCCTTGGGGGGCACTGGGCGATTTTGCGGCGGCAAGGCGGTTGTCCTGCATCCTTTGCGCGACCCTCCGCCTGTCTTCGAGAAAGGCTTCGTTATCCCCCGGCATAGGCAAACTCCTCAAGCTGCGACCGATCTTACTAAAACCAGCCCAACTTGAGGGGTTTGCCTAAGGCATCCCTCGTTTTTCGAGATGCTCTGAAAAGCTAAGCGGCTTTCTTCTGCTTGAAGGCCATCCAGATTCCTGCGGCAATCGCAGCACCAAGAAGCGGGCCTACGATGAATACCCATACCTGCGAAAGCGCGGTCATGTCACCGTTGAATGCCATCATAAGCGCTGGTCCGAAACTGCGGGCTGGGTTTACCGATGTGCCGGTCAGCGGAATGCCCATGATGTGCACGAAGGTTAGCGTGAGGCCGATGATAATGCCGGCAAACGGGGCCGTGCGCTCGTCGGCTGTCGAACCCAGCACTGCCAGCACAAAGATGCAGGTCAGAATGATCTCGACAATAACAGCGCCCACGACCGAAATACCGACAGCGGAAGCTGCCCCGTAGCCGTCGCAGCCAAGACCAGTGACCAGCACGCCTCCCAGATCGCACATGCTGATGATGAGTGCCAGCACGGCTGCAGCCACGATACCGCCGACGAATTGGCCGATCCAGTAGCCGACAAGGTCTTTGGCGGACAGGCGCTTGTCCAAGAACAGGCCGAGCGATACTGCCGGATTGATGTGACAGCCCGAAATGTTGCCGATGACAAACGCCATGGCAATGATGGACAGGCCAAACGCCATGGCGATGCCCAGCGTTCCCAGCGTGGCCCCTGCGATGGCGGCGCTGCCGCAGCCAAACAGGGTCAGCACGAATGTGCCCAGTGTTTCTGCGGCGTATTTCTTGATCGGCGATGCTTCCATACTAAAGGCTCCCTTTAATGTGTCTGGCGGATAGGGCGACAACGGTGCTACTGAATGCTGCCGATGCGGCAGATGGTGCTACCGCAGACGGGGCACGTTCCCTTTGTGATGGGCTTGCCGTTCTTCGTCGTGCTAGCTACCGGGTCCTTCATGGTCTTCTTTTCCTTGCATTTCATGCAGTACGCCTCGACGGTCATATTCGCTCCTCTCGGTTGATAAATACAAACCTCATCATGTTCGTCGCACAATAATCCCATGTCAATATGGTCAACAAGGAGTTGAAGTATCTTTTAGCTTTTGATAGTATTCTGTTATTAAAAATATCATTAAATAGCTTGTTGCAGTTGCCTTGATGTGTTAGGGCGATTCTTTTTTCAATAAGCGCCACTCTCCTTCTTGCCTCGGCTGTTGCCGCGAATCTAAGACGGTATGCGGGAGAGCAGGTTGTTCAACTCCTCGGTGAGGGCGGGATGGGTGAAGATGGCATGGCCGCGCATACGCTTCGAACGTTCTATGGCGGCTACGGTGAATCCCGCATCGGCTAGGGCCACTGCCAGCGGTTTTCCCGCTGCTTTGCATCCGATGACCGCTGCATCTACTCGTTCCATGGCGGAGCCTTTCTCCAAGAAGTCGTGCGCGATGCGCATCCGTCCATCGTAGCTGGGTTTCCCGCAAATGCTCGTTCTTACCGCGGTTCGTCTTCCTCGCCATAACCGAACTGTTGGCAAGTTGGCACGTCGAGCGTGATTTTGATAACTGATCGCCCCGCACGCCTTTTGACAAAACCCTTATACTGGCAGCAGGAACGAACGCGGGCGTGAAAACCCGCATGAATACCCCGAAGACAAGGAGATGCGAAGATGAAAGCCAACAAGATGCTCGTGGCCGTCGACGAATCCGAAGGCGCTAAGTGTGCGCTCGATATGGCGGCCGCCCTGGCCGAGCCGAACCCCGAGGCGCAGCTCGATCTGGTATACGTAGTGCCCATCCCCTTGCTGGACGAGGCTCAGACAGAGAGCTTCCGTGAGGTTTTGGACATGATGATCGCCGACGGCAAAGAAATCATCACCGACATGAAGGACAGCTTGGGCGAAAGCATTGCTGATCGCACCGATACGCTGCTGCTGACGGGCGTGAACCCCGCTACGGAGATTTTGAAGCTCATCGAACAGGGCGACTACGACCTGGTGGTCATGGGTAACCGCGGGCTGAGCGGCTTCAAGGAGTACATGGGTAGCGTCAGCTTGAAGGTGCTGAACGGATCTACGATCCCGGTGTTTGTCGTCAAGTAGCTGGTTGCCTTACAGGAAGGGCGAAACGCAGGCATGGGGTCTGCGCTAGAAAGACCGGCGCGCACCCGGGGGGTGCTGCGTGCCGGCGAGGGCGGGGTGGGGCACGAGCTGCTCGCGTGCCCCAAGGGGAGGAGAAGCTGTGAGGGAGAGGAAGAATGTACTGGTGCTGTTCAGCAAGCCGCCAGTACCAGGGTTGGTGAAGACGCGCCTGTCTACCTTGAAAGACGGCGTGTTCACACCCGAAGTGGCCGCGGCGCTCTACCATTGCATGCTGTTCGATGTGACGGAAATCTGCTGTGCGGCGATGGCTGATCTTGAGGCGTGCGCCGCCGAGGCCGTTGCGCAGGGTGGAGACATCCATGACGCATACGAGCTGGTCATATCTACGACACCGACCTCGAACGTCGAAGTTATGCGTACGTTGTTCGTGAAGTCGGGCACCTGGCCGCGCCCCATCACGTTCATTGCCGACGAGGGTTCCAGCTTCGATGAGCACTACAACCATGCGTTCCAGCAGGCGTTCGACGGGGGTGCCGATGCGGTGCTGTCGATGGGTGCCGACATGCCGGCTTTGACCAAGGCAGACGTCATTGCCGGGTTCGAGGCGCTGCATCGTTTGGATGCAGTGGACGGCGGTGGCATCGTGCTGGCTCCCGATCAGGAGATGGGCGTGTCGGTGATAGGCTGGACGCGGGACACCGACTTCAGTCATACCGGCGTGTTCTACCATGCCGAGGGCTTGACGGTGCTGCCAGCCTATATCGACAAGGCGCGTTCGTGCGGTCTTCCGGCGCTGTATCTGCCGCCTATTCCAGACGTGGACACTATGGCCGACCTCATGCACACCGTAACGGTGGTGGAGGCGTTGAGCTATTGCGCCCAGTTCGATGATATCGTGCCGCCGTGGCGTACGGCTGACGCGTTGCACCAAATGGGCTGGGACGAAGTACGCGTCCCCCCGAACGACCTGCACGACCCCCGCGAGGACATCGACTGCTGAGGACGATGGGGCCGGTGTCGTATCTGCCCACGTTCTTCCAAAGAGTTACTCGAGCTAAAAGGTACCCGAAAAAAGCTTGCTCCACGTGCCTTTCGTGTATAATACTAGACGAGCCGAAGGGAGCGTTAACTCCCACCGGCTCTAAGAATCGCTTCGGCGGTTTGGGTTTATTTGGTGCGCTCCTCTCCCTTGCGGGAGCGGAGCACTTCCTTTATCACCAAAACAAGCTCGATGATGCCAGACGCTAGGTTCAAACACACAGT